>JAOUEU010000059.1 GCA_029858555.1 Candidatus Zixiibacteriota bacterium | reverse complement strand
TAACAGGCTCCGCAGGCCCTCCTTTTGACGGCCACGACGACGTCGCCACCCTTGCCCCGACGGACACGTTCATACAGCGACAGCGTCGCGCGCGGGATTGCAGCTGTAATCTCTTGACGTTCTCTGACTTTCTGGGCCACCTTGTCACCGATGGAGTCGATCTTCTCCTGCAAAATCGTCAGTTGCTGGTGGTTGTTTTCGGCGACCTTATCATACCGCTCCTGATACTCTTCGATATCTTTGCTCAGTCGTTCGATATCGTCGATGGTGTTGATCAGCTGTGTTTCACGGTTGGAGATGCCCTCTTTGGTGACATCTATCTCCGCCACGAGAGCATCGTACTCCTTGTTGGTCTTGATCGACATCATCTGCTGCTGGTATTTCTGCAATTCAGCCTCTCTGGTGGCTATCTCCACTTCGAGGGTTTTCTGGGCAAGCCGGGCTTGCGCCAATTCCTTGGAGGCGTTCTCGAGCTTTTCTTTGGCTTCTTTGATTTCCCGGGTCAGGTTCTCCATCATATCCGGAAGATATTCCTTGGATCGTTCCAGCTCTCCGCGGTCGAAGTCGATAACCTGGAGTTTCAAAAGCAACTCGAGATCACTACTCATCGATACCTCCTTCTGCTGCTGGTATATCATAAAGTCAAACGAAAAACGCATTCGCCCGATTTCACCGGCGAATGCGTTAGTCCTTCTGCCTCCCAGGCTCGCAATGTCCGACCCAACCAAGGCCGGGTACGACCTCCGAGAGAATTACTCTTCTACGTTTACTACCGTATTTCAAATACACCATCTTCGCGACTCAAATGGGCAATACTGGATTCGAACCAGTGACCTCTCGGATGTGAACCGAACGCTCTAACCAACTGAGCTAATTGCCCAACTAACCCCTTCCAATCTCTGGGCCCTGCAGGACTCGAACCTGCGACCCGCTGATTATGAGTCAGCTGCTCTAACCAACTGAGCTAAGGGCCCATTTCGGCTAGATTTTCAACTTACCATACAATCGCATTAACGTCAAGTCAATTTAATCAACCATTTACTGCGCCGATTGTTTCCTCTTTTTTGTGCCCTTGCAAAACCCCCGCCACCTCGTCAGCCAACAGCCTCCTACCAGCTGCACGGCAATCCCTCGCTAACCTCGACAGCTCGGTATCCCTGCCATAAAACGTCACTCTTTCTCTTTTCTGCTCCGGCTTCATTACGATTCGCGTCAGGTCCGCCATGCCTTCATAACTCCGCATCCAGCACCATCTCCGATACTTCATCAGCCTGCAAGAGTACTTTTCCCAGGCCGTCGACCACCATGGAACTGCCGCCAAACTCGTGGACGCCGTCAGTCCCCACGGCGTTGACGCCGATAACGGTAAGTCCCGTATCCTTCGCTCTTTGCATCAGCAGATGCCGCCAGTCGTCGATACGAACCCGCGGGAAAGCAGCCGGCACCACGATCTTCTCGGCACCGGCTTGTCGCAGCCGTCCGAAGATGTCCGGAAACCGAAGATCGTAACAGATGGCGATCCCCAGCTTGCCAAACTCGGTATGGAATATCCCGATTTGCTCACCGGGGCTGTAAACCCGATCTTCGTTGAAGGACTCAAAGAGGTTAATTTTATGATAGATTTGGTATTCACCGCGGCAGTAGTACATATAGGCATTAAATAGTCCGCACCCGGTCTCATGCGGAAATCCGATCATTACGGCTGCGTCTGAATCCGCCAGTAACTGCAGCACCACCTCCAGATCGTCAACCTGCTCGCGCCCGTAAAGACAGCCGCTGGTAGCCAATTCTCCGAAACAGACGATATCCGGCCTGTTTGACTTCTCGCGTTTCAGAAAGTCCTTCCAGGCACGGTTGTTGATGTTCTTCTGTACGATGTGGAGGTGCATTTCGTGTCGCTTTCGTCGCTATGTCAACCTTCCCGGCGGCCGCCGACCTGCCACGAAACCGCCTGGCACTTCGATTCTTAAGTAAGGCGCGTGTGCCGACATGTCAAATCATTTCACACCGCCCAATCAAACCAGGGTCACCCCTGCGCGCGGGGTGACCTTTTCGCGTCCGAGCCCAATCACCGGCGGCAGAATTTCCTTTAACTGCCGGCTCAAATTGCCTATTATTCACTTTCGTTGAACAGCGGCTCCCTAAGGAGAGGATATTGATGACCACCAAACGCTTTTGGATATCAAAACTTATCATCGCGGCAATCCTCCTGGTTGTCTCGGCTGACGTTCCGGCTCAGCAGGCCAGACGCGTAAACCTCGGTTATTTCGAGGGCGGCAAGCATCCGGTTCACGATCTGATCCGCACTGAGTTCAGCCGCCAGCTTGAATTGACATTGCCTGAGGACCTCGCCCTGGTTTTCATCCCCTACGGCTTTCGTTCCGCCGGCTGGAAACGCGATAGCTGCCATATCTTTGCCCGGGAACTCGCCGGCGTCGAAGATATCGATATCATGGTGACCATGGGGCCTTGGGTGGTCGAGGACCTGCTGGAAGCCGGGTTCACCAAGCCGATTGTGGCGATGTACCGCTTCGACCCGCGCGCCGAAGGCCTGGTGGACGAAAACAATCGCCCCATAGCACCGAACCTGACCGTCCGCATCGACCCCGACAGGATGGAAAAAGACCTGGCCATGCTGTCCCGGTTGCTGACCGTCAAGAAACTGGGCATCCTCTTCTTCCCGTCCGCTGATGAAAAATCGGAAATTCTGTCCCGGGCGGAGGCAATCGGGGCAAACCTCGGTTTTGAGGTTGTTACCGCCGAAGGATTCAACTTGTTCGGCACCTACGCTTTCTTCAAGGCTTATAACGAACTTGATAAAAAGATTGACGCTCTATATGTGGCCCCGCTGTGGGATATGGACGCCGCTAAGATCACTGAGTTGTTCAGGAGGGCCGCGGACCAGCGCATACCGGTTTTCAGCACTGAGGGTCGCTATGCCGTTGACAGGGGCGCTTTTGCCTCGGATGCCGGGCAGACCTTTCTCCCCGAGGCCGCTTCCGCAGCGGCCAAAATAGTCCGGATTGTAGAAGGGGCAAATCCCGCCGACCTGGCGGTCGACTTCCCCGAAACCAGGGGCTTGCTGATAAACCTGGAAACAGCCGAAAATTGCCGTGTGCGGGTCCCCGACGCCGCTGTGAACGAGGCCTATATTGTCGAAGCGCCACCGGCTGACGATGTCCCGCTTTACACTTTAAGAGACGCCGTTTCCCGCGCGCTCGAGCGGAATCCTGGCTTTCTGGCCGGCTACGACGCCCTCGAGGCCGCCGCTCAGGCGGCCGGGCAGGCCTACTCACAATATTTGCCACAAATATACGCTACCGGCGGCATCAACCATTTTGATGACAACACCGTGTACAACACCAGGGGGCTGATCGAGGAAAATCGCTATGCCGCCACCATCTCGTTCTCCCAGCGGCTTTTCTCGCTCGAGACAATCAGAAATATCCAGTTGAGTGCGCAGAACAGAAATCTTGAGCAGATTGACGTGGAGCAGGCGCGACTCGACCTGGAACTCGGTGTCAATCTGGCATATCTCAATTACCTCCAGGCCGGTGAATACCTGATGATTCAGAAACAGGACCGGGAACTGATCGACCGAAACCTCGAAATTGCCAACTGCCGTCGCCTTGCGATGGCCGACGACCGAGTCGATTACGTGCGCTGGGAAGATGAACGAACCAGAGCCACCCAGAACATTATCAGTGCCCGGGTCAATCTCGATGTGGCGCGGGTGCTGTTAAACGTATTGCTCAACCTGCCCGGCGACTCCCGTTTCACACTTGATGAGGCCTCTTTTTCCATGGACCGTTTCTGGCAGGAGTACGAAAACCTGTACTCTTTCATAGTCAACCAGTCCGAACGGATGGAATTCGAGCAGTCACTGGCCCAGATTGCGCTGAGTATCAGTCCTCGGCTGCGCCGGCATGACGTCCGACTCGGCATGGCCCGGACATCCCTGTCCCTGAACACCGCCCGTTATATGCCCACGGTGGGTTTTCGCGCTGCCCTGCATTTTCGGGACGAACTGGCCAACCGGCTTACTTTTGAGGAGGAACACAATACCTGGTCGGTGTCGGCTCTCCTAAGCCTGCCTCTCTTTCTCGGAGGTGACCGCATCCACGAGCGCCGGCGTCTCAAAGCCCGGCTTAGCGAAATCGAGTTTGACCGCGATGCCGCCAGTCTCGATGTTATGGGCCGGGTCCGGGCCACGGCTTCAACTCTGATAGAGCACGTTCGCAACACCCCCCTGGCCGTGCGCCGCCAGGAACTGGCTCGCGAGAACTACGAACTAGTGGCCACCCAGTACGAGTCCGGAAAGACCTCCCTGATTGATGTCCTGGACGCCAGAGAAAATGTCCTTGGGGCTGAAAACGCCTATGTTTCGAGTCGCTACCGCTACTTCGGTACCCTGGCGACTCTCGTACACGATATCGGTTGGTCGCCGTCCGAAAGCAATACGACTTTCAACGACGAGTTCTATCAGAGAGTAAAAGAAATCTACAACCGCTGAGGCGCACCGAGGGACTAAGGCGGGAAGACAAAACCATAGAGCCGGTAAAGAAAGACAGCCGTTACCGCGAACGCCAGAACGATCCGACCGGCCTTGTAGACAGCTTTATCCCTGAAAACGGGTACGGGACGGCCGCCGGCCATCACGACAAAAATCCGGAAATAGCTAAGGACAGACAGGAATACAAACAGCACCGTCAGGTACGTCATGAAGACGATGCCGAATTCAAAACGAATGACATGGCTGGCCAGAAGAACCGCGATCACCGCAAACGCATACTTGCCCGTTAAATTGGACGGCACTGTGACCTTGCGCTGTCTTATTATCAGCCCGCCGCCAACCATGATCAATAAATCGCGGCCCACTATGACCGCCGCCAGCCATAGCGGAAAATCCCGGAACAACACCAGGAGTATTACCAGGACCCCGGCAAATATCTTGTCGGCCACCGGGTCGAGAGCGATGCCCAGGTCGCTGATCTGACCGAGCTTTCGGGCCAGGTACCCGTCAAGACCATCGGTCACCGCCGCCAAAATAATCAGCACCAGTGCGATAACCGTCGCCCGATCATCACCCCTCCACAGGAAATACCCTATCACGGGTGTAAGAAAAACGCGGGACAGGGATAACAGGTTTGGGATACTGAAAACACCGGCCTTAGGCATACCACGAAAATACAATGCCTGTCATCCAAAAGCCAATGCTGTTTTGGGAACTCTTACGGGCATGGCTCGGGAGGCGGCCCGGAAGGCATACCGAAAAGGTAAGTTATCAGGTACACTACATCTGTGATGTTTATCTTGTCTTCGATATCGCCGTTGGCATTGCCCTCGTCAAGACAGGCCGGAGCCGCACCGGTGGGCATACCGAAAAGCCACCTGATAAGATAGGTTACATCAGAGATATTGACCTTCTCTTCGCCATCGAGATTGACGTTTCCACGATCCCCGATGCAGCACTCAGCCGGAGTGCAGGCGGTCTTGGGCCCGGCCGGGGACGTTGATTCGAGCGGCGGCACACCTGCGACCGGCTGACCGAAATCGAATGCCTTCACGTCGACGAAATAACACTCATCGGGGAGCAGCCCTTTAATGATCATTTCGTACTCGAAGTACTTGAGGTAGCCGTCGGGTGTAAGCTCATCAGGCTGCGCCTGCCCGGGGTTCAGGCTGCTCGGGTACGGCTGGGTCGGATAAACCTTCCGGATCGGCGTGGCCACACCCAGCTCACTGAGATTCTGCCCCAGGGCCGTGAAGTAGAAGATGGAATCGGGGTGGTCCGGATGCACGTACGGCTGGCTTGCCGTGAACGCCGACGGGTCGAAACTCTCATCACCGCATGAGTCGGCATAAAGACAGCATAGCTGCTCGATGGTATATGGAACGGCCTCAGACTCCCACCCCGGCTTCGAAGGATCCCAGATATGCTTGATATAGTCCTGGATGTCATACGACGCCATCAAGGCGTATGAGCCGACGCTGCCGTCCAGCGACATGTAAACGCGATAGCCCTCGAAATCCCTCAGTCTCCAGAAAGCGTCATCGGTCGTCTCGGGGACATGACCGTTCCACCTTGCTCTGACTGCCCTTACCTGCGGCTCCAGCCATACCGTTGGCGCGGGAGGCGGCAATGCCCCGCGATAATCCGGAACATTGTCCCCGCTGGTGTAAATCGTCTCCTCACCGCACAGTCTAACATTGCCGGCGTAGCCGTCGTTATCGGTATCCACCCCCGGGTTGTCAAATATCCACGACGCCCAGTGGGCGTTCAGAAGGAAATCCTCGAAATTGAGGTTCGCATAGTACTGGGCAGGATTGGCCGGAAGATTACCAATATTGCCAATAACCGTGTGCAATCCCTCGCCGGCTACATAGGCAACAGTGACCGGGTAAGTTTGTCCCGGCTCGATACTGGCGATGGGTCCAAACGACAGAAGATACCTCGTATCGTAGCCCCAACTGAACTCATCGAACATTTCGTCGGGATGCATCCACAGCGGATCGGCTTCACTAATCGACGCCGTGTAGACCTGGTCATAGTCGATTTCGCGATTCCGCATGATATAGTATTTGTTGGCATCTCCCTCCGGAGTGCCGATGCCGCCGGTCTGGAAATCCCGGAAATCCTCCGGCCATTCGCCCGCACCCGCTCTCTCCCTGGGGCCGAAATCCCTGGCGGAAATGTAGTTGCTCATCCACCAATTGAACGATACATTGACGGCCTCTGTAAGGGGGTGCAGAAGACACAGACCGGTGATATCGGGAACAGGATACGGCTCACTCAGATCGCCGTCGTTATCGGCGATCCAGGCTATGCTGACCGCCTCGGTGTCGGCACACGCCCCGTAATCGATCGGGGCGGACGCGATAAACCCGTTGAGGTCATCGGCATAACCGTAGCCTGAACTCAAATCATGTAACACGTCACCGTCAACATAGAAACCTACGTATATATTGGTTAGCGTCTGCAGCCCGATGTTTTTGATCTGGTAGTCCATCAATACGAAATCCTCGGCATATGGATACGACCAAGCGTACGAGCTTTGGGTAATTTCAATACCCAGCGGCATGTGAGGCCGCCCGAAGAAATCGTCGTTTACACCCTCCGTGTACGTATCGGCATAAACCGACACGTAATCTTCTTCTGAAACGGCGCCCGCGTACTCGGGTTTGGTTGAGTCGAGCGTTGAGCGGTAAATCATCTTCCCTTGCGGTGACTGGTCGGGGAACATCTCACGCACATATTGCCAGCCGTCGGACCCTACCGATACCGCCGTGTCCCCACCGACCACGGCGCCCACCCAGATTGTTCCGCCCCATAGATATTCACGGCCGGAGCCGATAGGGTATTCGCAACTCGGTACCGGCTCACCGGTGAAGCAGTCGACCGCCGGTCCCTGCGCTAAGGCCGAACCGAAGGTCCCGTTATTGTTCACGGACAGCGATATCTTTCCCCGGCGGTGTGCGGCAATGCAGTGAGCGGGTGGACCGGGAACAACGTCGAGGACTACTGTCACTTCCAGCGGCGAATTATCCGCCCCGGCGGCGGTGATGGTCAGATGCCCGGTGTATCGGCCGGCTGGCAAACCCTCGTGATCCGCCGCCACCAACATCGTCTCCGGCGTGGTCGCTGAGACAACTGCCACTGTGAGCCAGTCGGCGTCGTCTGTCACCTCAAAATCCAGCGGGGGGCCGTTGGAAGCTACAGAAAGATTTTGCGCGGCCGGCGCGGCCTGATTCTGCACTGCCAAAAATGACAATAAGCGCGGAACAACCAGCCCGTACTCGTTGATCAGGATCGACACGCTGTCGGTATCCCAGTGGGTGCTGGCGACATCGAGATCACCGTCGCCGTCAAAATCAGCGACCGCCATCGCCCGCGGGTACTGCGATACCGCAAAAGTGCTGTCACCGCCGTAGGTGCCATCACCGTTGTTCACCAGAACCGAGACACTGTGGTCCAGTCGGTTCGTAGCCAGCAACTGGGGATCAGCATCGCCGTTGAGATCACCGGCCGCAACCGCAAAGGGCTGATCGCCGACCGCATAGTTGACCGGCGGTTCAAAAGTGGCATTGCCGTAATTGATCAGGACAGATACGTTGTTGGAACCCCAGTTGGCCGTTGCCAGGTCAATATCCCGGTCTCCATTGACATCCGCGGCATAAACCGACACCGGAAACCGATCAACCGCAATGTTCATCTGCGGAGCAAAGGTGCCGTCACCGTTGTTCAAACGCACCGTCACGTTGCTCGAAACGAAGTTGGCCGTCACAATATCCAGAGTCCCGTCCGCATTAAAATCGGCAACGGACACCGACTGCGGGTTGCTGCCGACGGAATAAGTCGAATCGACGGCAAATGTCCCGTCACCCTGGTTCAAAAGGATGGCGATTTTCGCCGGACCGCCGTTGGCCGTCACTAAATCCACCCAGGCGTCGCCGTCAAGGTCCGCCGCCGCCACCGCCAGCGGATCGTCGATGGTACTGAAAGTGACCTGAGTGGCATACCCCCCAACACCGTCACCCAGAAGCACCGAGACATCATCTGACAGCTTGTTGGTGGTGATAATATCGAGTACTGAATCATTGTTGACGTCGGCCGCTGCGACCGACCACGGTCCTGTGCCCACCGCGTACGCCACCGCCGGGCCGAAAGTGCCGTCACCGTTACCGCTCAAAACCGTAACATCGTTGCCATACTGATTAGCCGTGACCAGGTCGATCGCCCCATCGCTGTTGAGGTCGGCTGCAACCACCGCAATCGGGCCGTCTCCCGCACCGAAGACCCTCGCATAAGTAAAAGCGCCAAAACCGTTCTTGACTTCGGTCGTGAAGGCCCATACGTGACTGCTCGCCAGCGGTTCGGCCGTCAAGGACTGGATAGCGGTGGTCAGCACCACCGTCACTACCTCGCTGACCTGGAAAGACTGGGCAGGCGCAAACGTCGCGGTATAGGTCTGATTGTCATAGCTTATACTGCCCTGGCAGCGACCACCCGTTTTGGAATTGACCACAAACGACGCGGCGTCAATGGACGCGGCGTCCATCTCCCGGTCGAAGGTGACGGATATGAGCGCAGCGACATTCACGTTGGACGCATTCTGGATCGGGGTTGTGGATACAATTGTCGGCACCTGGGAAAGCGCCGAGGTTGTCGTGACAGATAAGATTGATGCAACGGCCGCCGCAACCCTGAAATAGCTTAAGCGCATTTATTCTCCCCGTATGACACCACAGGACATTACTCGTTTTTTTTCGTACCTTGACCGCCTCCGCCCAAATGTAACGATCTCAAGAAGTATAATCGGCAGGGCCATGGTCTCATATAATATACGGCTGAGTCCCCGATTTGTCAAAAATCGGATTGTAGCGCGCGATTCGACGCCTGCAAACCGCGCCGGCAAGACGTCCGAAGTCGATGTTTTCTTCTTTCCCTTCCCGATCGAAACCGGCCGAAAGATTTCCCGGCTATAAAACCGGCTTCCCTACGGGACAAGCCACGGATAATCCGTCCTGATGACGCAATCACTGCCGGTGGGCATCCCCAGCAGGTCGACCGTGACCTCCAGCGGCTCATCGCCGGGCGGCAGGTAAGGCTCAATAACCTGTATCGTGTATTCGCCCGGCGGCAGGTCGATTATCTCGTAGCCTATATCATAAAGGCACAGACACTCACATCCGCCATTATCCAGCGAGTCAATTTCCTCGATTATTATCGTGCTGCCCACAACAAAAATATCGGCAACGACGACCGGGCAGCAATTCAGCCCGGCGTTGAGGTGCAACATCTGAAGCGTGCCGGCTCCGTCGTAGGTCCAGAACAGGCAGTCCTGGTCCGATTCTGCGGCCGAGGCCGGCGCGTTCTTGGCCGTTGACTTACAGCCGGAATGGCTAATGATGGTCCCGGTCGGAGTCGCCGTCTCAGGGCAGGCTCCCGGCGCCGGGCCGGAAGGAATACCGAACAGGTACGTCACCAGGTAGGACACATCGGATACGTTTATCTTCTCGTCGAGGTCGCCGTTGGTGTTGCCTTCCTCCTGGCAGGGAGGTTCGGGCCCGGTAGGAATGCCGAACAGATAAGCCACCAGGTAAGACACGTCGGACACGTTCACTTTGTCTTCCAGATCGCCGTTGGCATTACCCCGGATACCTGTGCAGCAGCCCGCACCCGATACCTCGACCGTCCACGAACGCGTGTCAAACAGCAGGTTGTACGGGTCGGTGAGCACCATCGGGGTGTTGTCAGAGACTTCCACCGTTATATTGTGACTGCCGTCTCCCAGGTCATCCGCCACCGCCATGTAGGTGTCGGACGTGGCCCCCGGGATCGGCGATGAGTTGAGATACCACTGAATATCTAACGAGTGATATGGCGGCTGCATGATGTCCACACTCAGCGGCTGGGATTGCCCGGCTGCCAGGGGGACAGTGCTCACCCCGGGCGAATGCGAGACGATCGGCGAGAGCTGCTCGTAGGTCGTCCGCACCAACTGCTCTTTGCACACCTCGCAGAAGGGGTAAGCCAGGGCCTTCATCATGCAATTCAATTTCGGCCGGTACCAGTCGGTGGCATGGTAATGAGCGCCTTCAAACAGGCCGACCACGCTGGCATAAGTCTGGGTTTCGGGCGTCGGGATCGGCGTGGTCGGGAGAATCCAGGCGTTCCATTTGATCAATTCCCGCTGTGTCTCCTGGGTGGTGTTCGGTTCTTCGGATGTCGGAGCGCCCACCCAGGGCGTATCGTATTCGTCTCCGAGATACCCCATCGTATGCCCCAACTCGTGCACCACCACGTCCGGAGCCGCCGGATGGACCGAGGTGATGGCATAGGCCCCGCCGGAACCGCCGTATTCAAGGTCGTTGACAATCAGAATGGCGATGTCGTAACTCGGTAGCAGCGAAGATAGCAGACTTAGCAGTTTCCCTTCGCCGTTGGCCCAATTGCCGTCCCAGTCGTTGGGCGGAATTGTTATCAGGCGCTGCAGACCGTAGCTGTCATACGTACTGCTGAAATATGTGTCCTTGTATATCAGCGACCAGGGATGGTCCGACCCCGACTCGTTGGAAGCCACGAATATCGTGAAGACATTGTAGTATGTGTTATAATCCGCAAAAGGCGAAATTCCCAGCAGATAGTTCATCAGACCTACCGCATCGGTGTTGAACTGCGACTGCTGGGCCGCCGTGTAACCCTCGGCCAGGAAAACGAAGTTGATCCTTTCGCTCGTAGGGCCGTTGTTTAGAATCTGGCTTAGTGTCCCCTGCGGGTATGCTGCGGTTACGGCCAGCAGGAACAAGCCGCAGGTCCATACCGTGATTGTCGCCAATGTCCGTTTCATCGGTCACCCCCTTCACTCAGGCTGAGGGCAACCCGGGCCATCACCGTGCGCGCAGCTGCCTTGTCGGCGGGGTCTTTCGACGGTTCTAACCGGTAGAAACTGATGTTGTCGATATTGTCGGCGTACTGGAAGCGCACCACGAAATCGGTCTGCTCGAGTTCAATAACCTTTGTTCTGAGTTGACCGGGATTGTCGGGATCTTCGTACTCGAAACGTTTGACCAGCGGGTTGGACAGCACATCCGAGGCAACTGCCTCACCGGCGCTGTTGAGGACCTCGTACTGCATATTTCCGGTCTTGGAGGAGCCCCGCCGCTGCTTGAGTACACCCGGGACGATAGTTGACGTGACCAGGTTGATGCCGTCCCGGTCCATATGCAACTGCAGAAACACTATTTTGGCGTCACCCTCCCTGTCGCCGCCGAGCGTCGTCACCGGCACCGACATAAACAAGAATATCACCAGCAGACAGAGCAAAGCGACCTGTAGAACACCGCCATTACAAGGTCTCATAATCTGGTCCTCCAGTGCATTTATAAGAAATGATTCATTTCCTGAAAACGTCTGACCAGCTTGATCTAATACATTTCAATATATACTCTTTTATCGGATCTGTCAATTTGTTACTGGACAGCACCGGCGGCCGGATTCCAGTCGGGCCCGACCCGGCATATTCCAGTTTGACATCGGATTAAAAAAAAGAGATTATGGTGACGATTGGGCTGACCGACGGAAATACCGGTATCAACCAGGGTGTAGATGAAAGGCGAATTCGTGATATCACGGCGGGATGTTGTCAAATGTCTCAGTTCCCTTCCGGCCTTTTACTGCCTGCAATCTCTGCTGGGCTGCTCCGACGACGGCCGGCAGCCGACGGCATCGCCCCAGACCCCGGCTACTATACATCGGGCCTTTGGTCTGGAGCCGGCCGACCTCATGGACCGGCTGCTGGAAAGCCTGGGTGGCATCAAGTCGATTATCGACCAAAACGACATAGTCATCCTCAAGCCCAACAGCCAGTGGTGGCACCAGGGGATGACCAACACCGATGTCATGGCGGCTTTCATTGAGCGGGTGCTGGCAATACCCAACTTCTCCGGTGAGATCATAATCGCCGACAGCCATCAGAGCAAAGCGCCCAACTCGCGCGCCTGGACCACCGAGAGCCGCAACGGCCGGTTCAATTACAACGAACTGGTGGGCTATTTCCGGGACCGGGGATTCGCCAACGTCACCAAGTATCACTGGCACCCGGCCGGCGCCAACCCCACCCCGTTGCAGTTTGACGGCTCCGGGAATGCCGTCGTCAGGCACCCCTCCGAAGGTGACGGCTACATCTGGCCCGAGCACCTGTCCTACACCTGTCCTTACGGCAACAAATGTCTTCTGGCCTACCCGGTTTTTACTTCCTCGTACAGCGGCGTCACTATCGACCTCAAAGACGGCCCTTTCAAGGACGGCGCCTATACCGGTCAGCCGGTCAAATTCATCAACTTTGCGGCCCTGAATCACCACTCCCGCTACGCCGGCGTCACCGCCTCAATCAAGAACTATATGGGCGTGGTCGACATGAGTTGCGGCTATCCCGCCCTCGAGCCGAAGCAGTGCTACAACACCCATCACGTCGGCGTTTCAGACTTGTTCAGGTTTCTGACCAATCACCGGCGGCGGCTTGCAAACCTGCCCTACTACTGGGACCTCTATCTGCATCCGGCCGTCTTCCGGTTTCGTTACACGGGCGGTGTTCTGGGTCGCTTCATGGCCCGGGTACGGCGGGCCGACCTGAACATCATAACAGCCATAAACGTCGGCTGGGGCTCCCGAATAGACACCGCCATGGCCGCCCGTGCCGATACGGTCGTGGCCTCGACCGACCCCGTCGCCCTCGACTACTGGTCTGCAGCCAACCTCCTGCTGCCGCTCACACTGCACGTCGGGGCGCCTGAAAAATACGTCAAGGCTAACGACCCTGACATTGAGGATGGCAATTTCCGGCGATTCCTCGAGGCGTGCCGCCGTGAGGCCGGCGGCACTACCGACCCCGACTTGATGACTGTCATTGAATGTTAGCTCCCCGCACCAGTTCCTATCCTTCGGCCCCGGACGGGACAGGCCGGCCGGAACATTTTTATGTTGAAAACGTTGCCGTCTTGTGATTCCCTTGAAGCGACGTCAATGATTCAACGGAACCAACGATAATTAGTATAAGACCTGGATGCTATTGTTGATATAGTGGATGGACAACCACCGATGGGTAGATTTAGGAATTTTCTCAGAGAACTGCTCCGGCTGAATATAGATTATGTGCTGAACGCCGTCACCTGGCGCTCCCCTCAATGGCTGTTCTACTATTATCATACTCTTTTGATCTCAACCGATAAACCCCGGCTCCTGACAAGATCCAACCCCACTTATTTCTTGCGATTCGTCACCGGCGATGATATGCCTTTGCTCAGGAAATTCGCCCTGAGGGAGCAGGCCGTCGCCGAACACCTGGCCGCCGGCGACCGCGGCGTCATTATGGGCAAAGACGACGAAATTATGTCCATAATATGGGGCAGTTCGGATAAGAGATATTTCAAACTGTCTGGCGCCATGCTGGAACCCGGAAACGACGGCGTCATTATCTACGGCGGGTTCACGACCGAAGAGGCGCGCTTCAAAGGCCTGTTTCCCACTTCGTTCCACGAACTGTATCAGTCCTACGTTAATGAGAGTCGGCCGCGCATCTACGCCGCGATACACTCGACCAACACCGGTTCCATGAAACTTCACCTGCGCATGGGGTTCGAAATCGTCGGCGAGACCTATTTCCTCGTTTTGTTCGGACTGAAAATCTGCTATTACCGAAAGTGGCCGCACGACACTCGCCGGCTGCATATATTCGTGAAGGCGCCGCCGGACAAACTGGGCTGGGTGTAAGTCCCGGTTATGTGCTCTGATGAAGAACTTTTTACGAAAGCCTCTCGCTGTCTTAGCTCACGTTTTCGGGCTATGGCATCTTTTCTATCGCCTGGTGCGTCCGCTCTCCGGTCACCGTCTTCTGGTCGTTTTCACTTACCACCGCGTTATCGACGGAAGCCGACCGGCCCGCCACTATATGTTCTATGAAAAGGGCCTGGACGCCGCTGTCTTTGCCCGCCACATCCGGTTCATAAAAAAATACTACCGCCTAGCCGACCTGAACGAGTTTACCGCCATCGTTACCGGAGAAAAGCCTCTGCACCGCCACACGGCTCTGATTACTTTCGATGATGCCGATTCCGAATATATGGAGCACGTCCTGCCGGTTGTCCGGGCTCAGGCCTGTCCGGTGACACTGTTTGTGCCGACGGGTTTCGTCGAGACCGGGCGCAAATTCTGGCACGTGCGTGTATCCGACATTATGCGCAATGTCACACCCGAGAGCTGGGGCCGGTTGCAGGCGTACTCCGCCCGACTTCCGGAGGATGTCGCCGAGCCGATGGCCACGCCGTTCCCCAACGGCGAAGAACAAAAAGCCGCCGTAAGCCGACTCCTCAACGCCCGGCTTGACCGGCTCGACCACCGCCGCATTGACGAGATAATCGCCGCCTGGGAGGCGATCGTCGAACGGCACGATACGCTTGACGTTCACTGCCTGAACTGGAGTCAATTGAAATATCTGGCCGACCACAACACCAGCCTTCAGTCACATACCGTCACGCACCGTAAGCTGGCCGGGCTGCCCGCCGAAGAAATAGAAGCGGAACTCGCCGCCTCGCGGACCCATCTGGAGCAAAGACTCGGTCAGGCCGTCACCGCGATCTCCTACCCGCAGGGCAGCGTCAGCGACGC
>JAOUEU010000058.1 GCA_029858555.1 Candidatus Zixiibacteriota bacterium | reverse complement strand
GTACAGCTCCTTGAACTCGTGAAAGCGGGAGCCGTCCACGATACGGGCTATCACTTCGCGTACATCGTATGGCTTGCGGACATCATGTGACACGACACCGTAAAGCTCCTCAGGATCATAATACGGATCCTCCGGTTCGGCCATATCCACCTCAAAGCGCGGCGGCCGGTTGAGATTTTCAACGATGTTTCGGGCTATTTGAAGAGCGTGCTCGTCGTTCTGGGCGTAGTGGTCGCTGACACCCGATGTCCGGCAGTGGACATCCGCCCCGCCCAGTTCCTCGGCCGTCACCACCTCGCCCGTGGCGGCTTTGACAAGCGGCGGGCCGCCGATAAAAATCGTCCCCTGTTTTCGGACAATTACTGTCTCGTCGGACATGGCCGGCAGGTAGGCCCCGCCGGCCGTGCAGGAGCCGAGCACGACTGATATCTGGGGAATGCCCAGCGCCGACATCCGCGCCTGGTTGTAGAAAATGCGTCCGAAGTGGTCCTTATCCGGGAAGGTTCCCGATTGCAACGGCAGGAAAATCCCTCCTGAGTCAACCAGGTAGATACAGGGCAGGCGATTGGTCTCGGCCACGGCCTGCGCCCGGGCGTGTTTGAGGATGGTCATTGGGTAATACGTGCCGCCCTTAACGGTGGCGTCGTTCACCACCATCATTACTTCCCGGCCGTGTACGGTCCCTATACCGGTAATCATCCCGGCGGCCGGGGCGTCGTTGTCATACATGTCATAGGCGGCGAGAGGACTCAACTCAAGAAAGGGGGTGTTTCGGTCGAGAACTTTGGCCAGGCGATCCCGGGGCAGGAGTTTGCCGCGATCCAGATGCCTTTTGCGCGATTTCTCCGGCCCGCCCAGCTTGACTTGTTCCAGACGCTCCTTGAACCGGGCGTGAAGCTCTTTGTTTTTTTCGGCGTTTTCTTTAAACACGGCCGAACTGGCATTTACTTTGGATTCGATGCGGTACATATATACACTTACCTCACCTTCACGCTTTTCAACAGTGACGAGGGCACTTTTATTTTCATTTGCAGCAGGGCCTGGGCAAGGGTCTTCCCCTGGGGGTCAATCATCAGCGAGCCTGTGCCCCCTCCGCCCAGCGTTTCTTCCAGCAAAAAGTTCAGACCATTGAGATTGTCCAACTGGTAACGGCTGACCTTTCCCAGTGTGATGCCGGCAAAGAACTTGCGAACCCTCTCCGCGGTCAGGTAGCCGACCAGCCATCCGTAAATCTGAGGACTGCGCGCCAAAACACCGATGTTACAGGTATCCCCTTTATCGCCAGAGCGGGCATAGCAGACATCCTGCAGTCTGGCACTGACGGTTTTGCCCGTCGGTTTTTTCAGACTTTTCGGCCGGGGTGCGCTGGCGACCTTATCATCGCGGGATTGTACCCGAATCGGAAACGATATTTCGTGAAACTCTTCATCACCGCCGGTGTCGACCACCAGCACTTTCGCTCTCACACGGCTGCGGTGCATCAGCGCCGGCCAGTACGTGATCACCCGCGACGGTTTGGGGCGGCCTCCCGTAGTGACGGCCATACCTGCCGGTCCCGAGAGAATTAGCGTCGAAAGGGCCTTCCCAAAATCCTGCACCCTGGCAGGCTCGCGGGCGCGCACCGCGAAGCGAAGCAAAACCTCGTTGGAATCACACGCCGTAAGATGAGCCGGCCATATTGAACCGCTTCCGATCAGGTCCGTCCGCCTGGCGTCGTATTTGTGCCGCAATTTCCTCCAGAAGACATCGGCGATAATCTCGGCCTTTTTGAAAACATCCGGCCCCGACACCAGGACCGCACCGTTGGCCTTCCAGCCGTCTTCGTATGACATGGAGACTTTCAGGTAATCCGGCTCCGGCCTGCCCTTGACGCCTGATATGCGCACCCTGTCACGGCCCTCGGCTGCCAGGCTGATGGTGTCGAAGCGGGCGACGCCATCCGGAGATATATAGTTGGCCGGGTCCCCCATTTCATAGACGAGCTGTTCCTTGACGGTCTTCTCCGAAACCACCCCGCCGGTACCCGGGTGCTTGGTCACCACGAACTCGCCGCTGGATTCCATTTCCACGATCGGGTAACCCATGTTATTGAAACTCTTGATTTCGGACCAGTCAGTAAGGTTGCCCCCGCTGGCCTGGCAACCGCATTCGATGATATGCCCGGCGACAATCCCAGAGGCCATCTTATCCCAGTCGTCCATGGCCCAGCCGAACTCGTAAATCATTGGTGCCAGGGTCAGGCCGGTGTCGGTGACTCGGCCGGTCACGATGATGTGACAGCCGGCTTCCAGCGCTTTGACGACCGGCTCGGCTCCGAGGTAAATGTTGGCCGACGAAATCCGCGGCCGCACTTTGAAAAAATCCTCGCCGGTCTCCATGTTGGTAAAGCGCTCGCCGGCCGCTGTCAGTTCGTACAGGTGATTGACGATATCATCACCGTAGACAACGCCAACTTTGATATCAAGGCCCTTACCTCTGGCCATCTCGATAATTTTCCGGCCCAGTCCGATCGGATTGATACCGCCGGCACTTGAGATTACCCGGACCTTTTTTCTGACAATAAGCTCCAGACAATCGTCGAGCTGGTCCAGAAAATCGACGGCATAACCGAGAGCAGGGTGGTTCTTTCGCTGGCGCTGCAGGATCGACATGGTTATCTCGGCCAGGAAATCCATGGTGATATAGTCCAAGGGACCGCCGCTAAGTTGCCGCCTGAGGGCGGCCAAATCATCACCCCAGTACCCCCCGGCATTACCTATGCGAATTTTCCTCTTCACGCCTGCTGGGTCCCCATAAGTCGTTGATAACCAGTAAATACCCGCTACGCTTCGAACACGGAAAGCCAAATATACGCCAATTCCACTCCTTTGTAAAGGGTTAACACATCACACAGCTCGTAGTCCGAACATCTGGCAGCCAGATCGCCGTTATGCCCCGGCGATTTCCACTTGACACCATACCGGACCTCCGGTAGCTTGTTTACGAAACAACCGGGGAGACACATCACAGAGACCATAACCGGGGATAGTCTCAAACCTGGCGCACACATATCGGCCGCCGAACAATAGGAGGGATCTATCGCATGAGACAAATTCCAGTGGGATACCGAGGCGTTCGGCTCTGGATTACTATCCTTTTGATAATGCTGGTCGGTTTCAACATCGTCGGCTTTTTCATTTCCCAGTCGACCCATGGGAAGCTGACTGGCACTCAGCAACTCTGGAAGTACCTCGAATCCGAAACTTTTAAAGTGATCTCGGCAAGTCTTGTCCTGCCCATACTCCTGTTCCTGTTGGAAAGCCGTTTCAAGATTGCGGAAACGGTGGAGAAGTACCGAAGCGAACAACTCCGCAAGGACAGAGAGGACCGAAGAGAGAAGCGCCTGGAGTGCATTGACCGGACCTCCGAGATTTGGAACCAGCTACATTCTCTCACCACCGAGGTGGTGTATTTCAGGGATCACAAGGACAAGGAGCGCCGGACCATTGAGGACATTCTCCAGGGCCTGCAGGATTTCCCCTGCCAGGCGGAAGATGTTGTCAATATGTGGTATTTCCGCTTTCCCAGCGTTTTTCAGGTGAAGAATCTCACGGGAGACGACCGGACAAAATCGGCCGAAGATTTATTCCTGGCGTTTATGAACACTCTGTGGAACTCCGCCGCAACGGTGGCGATCCATATTCGGGAGCAGCCCGACAGCAGGGAAACAACCAAACTGCAAAACGCTCTGGACGCTATCCAGGGCGGCATCAAGACAGTCGCACATCATTCCATCTTAAATGTCCTGAAGAACGCTATCCACCTCGAGGAGCCGGAATTGCCCGGCGACAGCCGGGAAAAAGCCAGGAAAGCGATCACAGCCGAGATGCGACGGCTGGATAACTGGGCCCGGGAACTCAAGAAGCTGGAAGCCAGGTCTTCCGTTGTTCTGGCCGGCCTTGAATCTAAGGAAATCGAACCGATACGGGATGCCTTTAGCGAAATCGTGGATTGGAAACGAGAGAATCCCGACAAGAGCGTAGGCTCGTGCGAATCGTTTCCCCAATTCAGAGAGATTTTTGATACGTTGCCGGAAGACTCTCTCTTCGGTTCCGCCAGGTATCCCTATTCGATTGAATGTGTCTTCGGCATTGCCCGCTGGCTTGGCCTTGAGTTGGTCTGTCAGCAGGCGGAACGTGCGGCCCAATGGCCGGCGTAGAGAAGACAATTTGACGTGACGGGATACTGGAACGTATTTGCCTTGTTAATAACATAGACAACGGGGATAAGCAGTCAAAACATCGCTGTGCGGGGGATACAAGCCAGATTGCCGTACATCACAACTGTCCAGTGGGGATATTGATAAACTCCTCGGTTTGATGAATGTCGGCAGAAACGGCAGGCAAACTCCGCTCTGGGCCGCAAACACATGTCGTGACCGGCGATCGGTGAGACCCCGGATACGTGAAGGAGGTTCAAATGAAATCTGTGACCGCTTGGTTAATACTGGCCATTCTGGCGCCCACGCTTGCCGCCTGCGGCGAGATTTACGGTACTGTCAAGGAGGGCGTCACACCGGTGGGTGAAGGCGTCGAAATGGCAATCGTCTTCCCCGACACAACCTATACCGGCAAGACTGCCGACCGCGGCAGGTACAGCATCTGCGTTGCCAGGGTCGGCAAGTGCACCGTAAGGGTTGCCTATGCAGATCAGACCCCGGAGGCCGAGATCTACTCCTTCGAGGAATCGGCCCGCTACAACCTGATCCTGCAAAGACAACCTGATGGCAAGTACACCATAACAGTCAAGTGAAAACCATGCACGAACACCATCGAACCATATCGGTCAGCGACCCCGAGAAGAGCCGCTCATCCAAGGACCGCTGGGACAAGTGGGGAATAATCCTCAAGCCGGCCGGCGGCCTCTTTACCGCCCTGGCCGTGGCCGCCCTTGGATACTTCGGCAATGACCTTCTGCAAAAACAGCAGTTGAGGGAAAACGATCTAATGGAGCGGCGGCAAAACGAGGAGATGAGTGTCCGGCTCTACACGGAACTCATTACCCGTCGCGAAGAAGCCGAAAGCTCGCTCCGCAAGGACATGTTCCGCTCCATCATCGAGTCTTTCCTGAAATCGGACACCGCCACGCTCGACGCCCGGATTCTGCAGTTGGAACTGCTTGCCTATAATTTTCACGAGTCATTGAATCTCGAGCCGCTTTTTGTCTATTTCGAAAAGCAGATTATCGACAGCGCCCGGGGCAACCCCGCCGTAAGGCAAGAGTACCTGGAGCGTCTATTCAAGGTAGCCAGGGAAATCACGCGCAAGCAATTGGCCGCCTTAAAGGGCGCCGGTGACATCAAGGCCATGAGCGTCAACCTCGAGCCGCTTATCAGCGGAAGTGTCGGCAGAATTGAACTGAACGAGTTTGACCTCGAAATCGACTCGGTCACAAGGCACTTTGTGGTGACCTTTCTGGGCGCCGACACCACTAAAAAAGAGATCAAGATGCGCCTGGAAATTACACGGCCGGCTGACCCCGACGACGAGATCGAGGCGGAATTCTGGGTGGGTTTTTTCGACTTCCCCATGATTGATAACACTCGCCTGACTGAGGACCAGCGCTGTTCGATAGTCCTCAATCGCTTCAGCAATACCTGGGCCCACCTGAGTGTGGTCTTTTTCCCCGGTTCCCACGCCAGCCTGAAAGAGAAACCGTCTTACCAGGAAGTCGTCAAACAGCTTCTGCCCCAGAGAGGGACATAAAAAAGCAGGGCCGGAGCTTTTCGCTCCCGCCCTGCCTGCTAAAATTGAACCGTCTATAGACTCTCCACCGACCGCGACCGGTCAGGCGTCGTCCGTTTTAATACCACTTCGGCACGAACTTATAGCCGTAGCTCAGAACGCCGCCGTGTCCCTCGGACTGAATGCGGCGGAACTCGATCCGCACCTCCATACCGATTTTGACATCATCCACGGCGCAGTCGACCACCTGCCCCATCAGGCGCGTGCCGTCGGTCAGCTCGGCGATTGCCAGAGCGTAAGGGGCAATATCATTCCACTGCTCCGGGGCGATGCGGATTACGGTATACGTGACGACCTTTCCTGCATCCGGCAGCACCACCGTGTCCTGTTTGGTGTCACCGGTTGCGGGGTCGACCATTCTTTTCGGGAAATAAGTTTTCCCGCTCTTTTTGAATTTGGAGGCTTCGAGCCGGTAACGATGCGGAAACTCTCTCCATATTCTCGAACTGAACATAGCCATCACGCCACCTCCATAATGTGCACAACCGATGAGCCGCCGGAGCCGCCCATGTTCTGAGTCATGCCGACCTTCGGCGAGCCGGCCACCTGGCGGCCGTTCTCGGCCTGCCCGGTCAACTGCTTGTAAATTTCGATGACCTGCGCCACGCCGGTAGCGCCCACGGGATGACCTTTGGACTTCAGACCTCCCGACGTGTTCATCGGGAATTTGCCGTCCAGAGCCGTTTCACCGGCGAGAATCGCCGGGCCGGCCTTGCCGGGCTTGTAGCGCCCGATCGATTCCGCAACGACGATCTCGGCTATCGTGAAGCAGTCGTGGACCTCGACGAGATTGACGTCGGCAATAGTTTTGCCAGCCATCTTGAACGCTCTGTCAGCGGCAATGGTAGCCGCTTTAATGGTGGTCATATCGTCTCGCTGGGCCAGTTGAATGGTGTCGGTCCCGGCCCCGGAACCGATGATTTTCACATACGGTTTGCCCAGTTTTTTGGCTATATCCACCGTCGTTACGATCACCGCCGCCGCACCGTCGGTAATCGGCGAGCAGTCAAGTATGTGCAGGGGGTCGGCCACCATGACCGACTTTGCCACCTGCTCGGCCGACACCTTGAACGGGTACTGCGCATCAGGATTCATCGAACCGTTATGGTGGTTCTTGACGGCCACCGCCGAGAGCATCTCGCGGGTGGTACCGTATTTCGCCATATGGGCGGTGGCCATCATGGCGTACAGGCCCGGGAAAGTGGCCCCGTTAAAGACTTCGTATTCCTGGTCGGCGGCCGTGGCCAGGGCGTAAGTGGCGTCGCCGCCCGAGCAATCGGTCATTTTCTCGACGCCGGATGCCATGACGATATCCGAGGTGCCGGAGCCCACGTCGATAAAGGCCTGGCGAACGGCCATACCGCCGGAGGCGCAGGCCGATTCGACCCTCACCGCCGGCAGGCCGGCCATACCCATGTAATCGGTCAGCAGTGAGGCCAGATGTTCCTGGCCGACAAAGAGACCGCCCGTCATACACCCGACATAAAGCGAGTCGAGATGATCGACACCGGCGGCGGCAATTGCCCTGAGGGCCGCCTGGGTGTGAAGATCACGCAGTGACATGCGCCAGACTTCGCCCCATTGGCTCATGCCGACGCCCACAATACAAACTTCTCTCATCTCAGCTCACCTCCTAGTCGTTCATCTTGATTTTGCGGCGATACTTGGCGTAGGTGCCGTAATCGACGTAAATGAGGTTTTCTTCCAGAAGCTTCCTGGTCCGCACGGCCAGGTCACGCACTTCATTGATGCGCTCGGTCACTTTCCAGACGAACGAGTCGCTGCCCGCCCCGGAGCCGTAGGAACACATCAGAATCAGGTCGCCGGGTTGAGCGACATCGAGTGTCGCTGTCAGTCCTATCGGTGATGCTCCGGAATAGGTGTTGCCAAGGGTCGGCGAGAGCCAGCCGGGATCGATCTGCTGCTGGGTGAAGCCGAGGTCAAAAGCCACTTTTTGCGGGAACTTGCCGTTGGGCTGGTGGAAAACCGCGTACTTGAAGTCCGCCGGTTTCATGCCCGCTTTTTCCATTATGGCTTTCGAGGCGCCCTTGGTGTGCGCGAAATAGGCCTCTTCGCCGGTGAATCGGCCGCCGTGCATGGGGTAGAAACGATGCTCACGGCGCCAGAAATCAGGCATATCGGTCATATACGAATGCGTGTACAAAGCTTCCGCAATGAGATTCTTCGAACCCATGATAAATGCTGCCGCGCCGGCCGCAGCCGAGAACTCCAGTGCATCCGACGGCGCACCCTGTGAAGTGTCCGCCGCAATTGCCAGAGCATACGGCATGGCCTTCGCATCTACGTGCGAAAGAGCCACAAACATGGCCTCGGAGCCGGCTTTGCAGGCAAACTCGAAATCGGCGCAGTGAATATCGGGGGTCGCCCCGATGGCCTCGGCAACGGTCGTTCCGGACGGCTTCACGGCGTAGGGATGTGACTCCGAACCGATATAAACCGCCCCGATATCTGCCGGGTCGATGCCGCCGGAACGCTTCAGCGCGTTCTTGGTCGCCTCGACCGACAGGGTGATGGTGTCCATGTCGGGCGGGGGCACTGATTTCTCGCGGAGCATCAGTCCCTTCTTGTAACTGGGGGCGTCTGCACCCCAGACCTTGGCAATCTCTTCCACCTTGATGCGATGCCTCGGAAGGTGGGCACCATAGCCAACAATTCCTGCCATAAAAACCTCAAATATTTATGGTTATTGTTCTTGAAATTATATTCTTCTCATTTTTAAGGCCTAATATTAGGCTCATTTGGACAAAAAACAAGTTCCCGGCCCAAAAAACTGCCAGATTTTTCTGTTGCAGACACCGCCGGAATGTGCGTACATGTTCCATAAACCGCGTCAACGGATTGCCGATATGTTAAAGATGCGAAGAACCGCAATCGTGCTCGTCTTAGCCGGTATCTGCGCGGCGAACCTTTCAGCCCAGCCGGACCCCGGCGCGGGCGACTTGCCTGAAGCCGGCAATACCGGTCAGTTTCTCGACAGCAACACCGCCTTCTACCAGGGCAGCGCGTATGATTACGTCGTTTATGCCCCCGCCGGTTTTGTGATGGTCATCCAAGAGCCTATCATAGATGGTTACTCGCTGGCTTTTGTTCCGGAGACCGACCGCTATGACTCCTGCGGCGTGATGATAACGGCTGTCTTTTATGATCTCGCGCGTCACGAGAAAACCGGTCAGGTCTTTGAGAAAATCCTGTCGAGCGATACCGCCGACATGCGCCGGCACTACGGCGAGAATCTTGTGTTCCGGTCGGTGGATTCCGTCTTGAACGCCAATGACGAAATCATCCCGACCCTCTATCTCGAGGACAAGACCCGGTTTATCCCCAACGTGATGGTGTCATATTACGACGGCGACACGGAAATGCTTATCTTCGAGTTGAGTATCGGCGAGGGTTACCCGCGCTTCCTGGCCGAAGGCGTTTATATCGAGTGCCTGCGCAAATTCAAACGGCTCAAGCACGGACAGCTCGAGCCGTGAGCTATCTTACCGGTCGCAGGGGCTTGTATCCAGCCACTGCCAGCCATTGACATTGAAAATGATCAGACCGTGCATCGAGCGGCCCTTTTCATCACGCCGGGCCTGCTCGGTCAGTACAATCAAGAACTGTGATTCCGGGTAATACCGGGCCTCTCTGATACTGAAGTCTTTATATAATCCCCCAGGGTGGCGGTAAATCCGCTCCGGGCAGGCGCCCTCAAAAACCAGGGTGTCATTACAGTTCTCGGCGCACTCCCAGTACCATGCCTGAGCGTTCTGTTTCGGCAGCGACGAGTATCGCTTCTCAAACGTCGTGTCCGGTTTGCCGACTCGGAAGGTAACAGAGTCGTTGATACGCCAGACGCCGGTCGAATCGGTGAGCACCACGTATTCTTCGAGGGGCAGATTTTCGAACAGCCGCGATACCCAGTTGCCGCGCAGATCGGACGGAAACGAGTGCACCCTGTCGGGCAGTATGAAAAGGGTATAGAACTTCCCTCGGCCGCATCCGTCGCCCTGCCAGTCCTCCCGGTAGAACATGAGAGCGTGGTCGCCCTTCGTTTTATCCGATAGCAGGAAAACCTGCTCACAGCCCACATCGCTCTGGGCAAAGACGGCGAGCGGGGCGCCAAGAGACGCCACCATCAGAACCAGGGTCCACTTCACTGTTCTTCCCCCTCCTGCGGCAGCCGTAGTTTGTAAATCAGAAGCCCGTGCATCGTGTCCAACCCAACCGCCGTTTGCGGCTGGTCGGTGATTACAACGAGATACCCCGATGGGGCGTAGTAGACAGCCCGGCTGATACCGTAGTTTTTGTACAGGCCCCGCTTGTGGCTGTACACGAGGTCCGCTTCGACGCCCGTAAAGACGGGATAATCACTGCAGTTAACCGGGCAGACCCGATACCAGTGCCTGGCGTCCGCCGGACCGTCGTTGGCAAGGCGGGCATGCTTGCGAGGAAAGGTCGAGTCCGGCGGCGGCGCGGTGAACGAGACCGAATCATTGATTCTGAAGACGCCCGACGAATCTTTTAGAATCGTACCCGCCTCGGAAGGCAGATCGGCCAGCAACTGCGGGACCCAATCCTTTCCCCCGCCGTCATGGCGCATCGACATCACGTACGGCCGGTCATAACCCAGGTAAACAGTGTTGACTTCCCAGAAATAACACTCCCCGCCAACGTATTCGTCAAACCAGAAGATGGAGTGGTCGCCGGCGGTTTTTCCATAGATGGTGAATGTCTGGTCGCACAGCGTAGCCGACAGGACGGTTGTTGCAAGCAGCAGGAGCAGACTCGCACGCCGCATCTGCATTAAAACGTTCATGATGTACCTCACGTGAATTCCGGCATGTCGCCTCTGCGCCCTGCATTTCTTATACAACGAACATAACTACGGAGATTGTCGCATCCAGTTTAATTTTCCGATTAAAAGCAAAAAGCCACCCGCCGTGCAACGGCAGGTGGCCTTCTTCGACAGGCACAGAGTACGTTTATGTCTCTATTGTATTTTTCTCCGTTTCCGTCGTATCCACAGCCGTAAACTGTAGCTGATTGTCGGCAAAGCCGACGTGCAGTGTCTGTCCCGCTTTTAATTCCCCGGACAGGAGCAATCTGGCGGCCTGCTGGCTCAGTTCCTTGTTGATGAACCGTTTTATCGGCCGCGCCCCGAGCGTCGGATCGTAGCCGGACTCGGCGATATACTTGACGGCGGCGGCGGCGACCTTCAACGCGACCTCCTTGTCGGAAAGCAGGTGTTCTAGACGCTTCAGTTGAAGTCTGACGATATCGGCGATCTCCTGCGGCGAGAGTGCCGAGAAAACGATTGTCTCGTCGATACGATTGAGAAATTCCGGTCGCAGTGACTGGCGGAGAGTATTCAGCACGTTCCTTTTCATGTTCTCGTAGACAACTTCCCGGTTGTGTTCGCCGATACCAGTCGATTCGTTGCGGATATACTCGGCGGCGATGTTGGAGGTCATTATCAGGATGGCGTTCTTGAAAGACACGGTCCGCCCCTGGTTGTCGGTCAGGCGTCCGTCATCCAGAACCTGCAAAAGAACGTTAAACACCTCCGGGTGGGCTTTTTCTATCTCGTCCAGCAACACCACCGCGTACGGCCGGCGGCGGACGGCTTCGGTCAACTGGCCACCTTCATCATAGCCCACGTAGCCGGGAGGCGCACCGATCAGACGCGACACGGAGTGCTTTTCCATGTACTCCGACATATCGAGCCGCACGATGGCTTCCTCGGTTCCGTAGAGAAACTCCGCCAGGGCGCGCGCCAGTTCGGTCTTGCCGACACCGGTCGGACCGAGAAATATGAACGACCCGATCGGCCGGTTGGGGTCGGACAGACCCGAACGGGACTGCCGCACGGCGTCGGAAACAGCCTGCACGGCTTCGTCCTGGCCAACCACCCGCCGGTGCAGGTCGTCCTCCAGCCGCAGCAGTTTTTCGGATTCCGACTCGGTCAGGCGTGTCACCGGAATGCCCGTCCACTTGGATACCACGTCGGCGATTTCCTCGGCGTCGACCACTTCTTTCAACAGTTGCCGCTTCTCCTGGATTGCCGCCAGGGAGTGCGTCAGAAACTCCAGTTTCTTCTCGGCCTCGACAATTTCACCGTACTTGATTTTGGCGGCCGTTTCATAGTCGGCACGGCGCTCGGCGGCGGCCGACCGGTGCTTCAGGTCTTCTGTCTCGACCTTGATATTCCGGATAGCCTCAACGGTGTCTTTTTCTTTCTTCCACTGAGTTTGCAGGTCCTCGCGCTGGGCATATAATTCGGACAGTTCCTCTTCGATAGGCTTGAGGCGTTCTCTGGCGTCCTTTTCCCGCTTGACTCCTTCTTTTTCAATCTCCAACTGCCGGATACGCTTCTCGATGCTGTCCAGCTCCTCGGGCATGGAGTCTATCGATATGCGCAACTCCGCCGCCGCCTCGTCGACAAGGTCGATGGCCTTATCGGGCAGGAAGCGGTCGGCGATATAGCGGTCGGACAGCCTGGCCGCGGCCACGATAGCCCCGTCGGATATCTTTATGCCGTGGTAGGTCTCGTACCGTTCCCGCAGCCCGCGCAAAATAGAGACCGTTTCTTCCACCGAAGGCGGGTCAATCATAACCGGCGCGAAACGACGCTCGAGAGCGGCGTCTTTTTCGACGTGCTTGCGGTACTCGTCAAGCGTCGTGGCCCCGACAAAGCGTATTCCCCCGCGCGCCAGGGCCGGCTTGAGCATGTTGGACGCATCCAGCGAACCACCCACCGCGCCGGCGCCCACGATCGTGTGCATCTCGTCAATAAACAGGACTATCCGTCCCTGGGCCTCCTCTACTTCCTTCAGGATAGCCTTCAGCCGTTCCTCGAACTCGCCGCGGAATTTCGACCCGGCCACCAAAGCCCCGATATCCAGAGCCACCAACTGCCGGTCCTTGAGAGTCTCCGGCACTTCGCCGATCGCAATCTTCTGCGCCAGGCCTTCAACCACGGCCGTTTTGCCCGTGCCCGGTTCACCGATAAGCACGGGGTTGTTTTTCGTGCGCCGCGAGAGAATCTTGATTATCCGGCGGATCTCATCGTCCCGGCCGATTACCGGATCGAGCTTGCCTTCACGGGCCATCTTCGTCAAATCCCGCGAGAATTTATCCAGCGCGCCGTATTTGGATTCCGGGTTGTCGTCGGTAACCCGGCTCTTGCCGCGAATCGACGTCAGGGCTTTAAGCACTTCATCGCGCCGGACGCCGTCGGTCTTCAGTATCTCCTGGGCCTTGCTTTTCACTTCCAGCAAAGCCAATAGCAGGTGCTCGACCGAGACGTATTCGTCCCTGAAGTTTTTTAACTCCGCCTCGGCCTTGTACAGCACCTGCGTGAACTCGTTCGATGGGTATATCTGCCCGCCGCTCTGGTGCGCCAGGAGTCTGAGGGCGTCGGTGACGTCGTTCTGCACGGCCGCCACGTCGACACCTATCTTTTTCAGAACCTGCCCCACCAGCCCGTCTTCCTGTTGCAGAAGCGCGGCCAGTAAGTGTTCCGGCGTTATCTGCGGATGCGACTCCGCCTGCGCCATCTGCTGGGCATACGAAACGGCGTCAATCGACCGCTGTGTAAACTTATTCAGATTCATCTATCTACCACCATCCTTGTTCGGTTCGAAGAGGCAACAACTGAGCACCTGTTCTGCCAGCCCCTACCAATCAAAGGGTATGCTGTAATGCTTAAGACTAATCTGATCTCCTATCTTGGTCATCCAGGCAGTTGACAGAATGCTTCGTTGCACCTCGCCTAGACTCAACGGATGCACGCGGAGTTCTGACAGAGTATTAATGTTGTAACACTGCACGTTATAGGTGCTCTCAAACCAAGCCGTGATGTCAACGGCACTATCAGTCTCCTTGGCAATGACGTAACGCGGCTTTGTCACCAAGCTACGCACAGATGCGTAGGTGATAGGGCCTAGCGCGCCTTTGCGCTCAAGCGCACTTTCCCGCTCATGAACAAAAATCTCCTCATTTATCTTGTCGATAGCAATTGCACAGACAGCCTGGTTGCTTAACCACTCTATATCTATACCATTATATCGGGGCCGTTCGCTATCCAAGAAGCTAGCTACGCTGTCAAACAACAGGGGCTGGTCGATTGGTCGTGCGATGTTACGTAATCCCGCAGCCAACTCTTCGTGCAGCAGTGTCTCATCTCTCTTGCCACTAGCAAAGTGCTTGTCCGATGTGATGAAACATGTGCGTAACCCTAATCCACACGACTCCTGTACCGCCTTCCAGACCATTAAGTCCTTTAAGTGAACTGTGTCCCCACCTGGCTTTGTGTGAGTCAAAGCGTAGCTCACTAGCTCCTCCACATGGTAGTGAGAGTACTCCGCATCTTCCGTGAAGGTTTCACGCATTAGTGTGCCATTAAGCCAATTGCTGTAATTCTGGACCTGGGCTTCAATCTGCTCGTCATCCAATATGCCACGCGATAGGTGCTGTAAGTCTATGTTGGCCAGCTTCCCCTCGACTCTTTTCTGATCCCGTTGCGCTTCACGCAGACGATCCCGGTATTTCTTTACACATTCTTCTCGAACAATCCGGGGCACGACGAGCGTAGCTCCAGTATTCTTAACGAAATCGAGGAGCTCAGCCATATCCCGTTTCATCCGGAAGTCTTGACAAATCACACAACTATCTACCACTATCCTCATACTACTCCCCCCACTCCTCCAGCAGCTGGCGCTGCTTGTCCGTCACGGTCTTTGGGATCGTGACCTTTATTTCCACATACTGGTCACCCTGGGCGCTGCCCACCGCCAGCCCCTGCCCCTTCAGGCGCATCACCGTGCCGGGCTGAGTGCCGGGCGGGACAGTCAGGGCGATTGTCCTGGTCAGGGTCTTGACATTGGTCTTGCAGCCCAGGATGGCGTCCTTGAACGATATCGTGGCGCTGGTGTATATGTCATTTCCCTTGCGTTCAAAATTCTGATCCGGCATAACTCTCACCGTTATAATTAAATCACCGTTTCTTCCGCCGTGAATACCCGGCTGCCCCTGCCCCGCCAAGCGGATGCGCCCGCCGTTGTTGATCCCTTTGGGGATCTTGACCTTCAGTTTTTTCGCAATACCCTGGAAGGAGATGACCCTCTCGGTGCCGTTGACGGCCTCCATAAACCCGATCTTTACTTCGGCGCGGGCGTCAGCGCCTTTCTGCACCCGGGAGCGCCGGGGCTGCTGGCGACCAAAGGGTCCGGCTCCGCCGAAGAGCGAGGAGAACACTTCTTCAAAATCGCCCAGATCTTCAAAACTGCCGGTCCGGAATGTAAACCCGCCCTGGCGGCCGCCGCCCTGACCGAAAAACTGGCTGAAATCGAAATCCTCAGTAGCAAAACCGCCGGGACGACCCCTTTGCGCGCCGGC
>JAOUEU010000306.1 GCA_029858555.1 Candidatus Zixiibacteriota bacterium | reverse complement strand
TAGCACTGCGACGAGTTATGGTTACGTCTATTGCTCTTAGTTACTCTCCCGGTTAAAAGGCACCTGACGGCTCAAGCAAGCGCCGATTCCACGGAACATAGTGGCCGTGCAGGTTATACATGCTGTTCATCCGCTGAACCACCAGTGACATCTGGAATTGCCGGGAAGGATGATAATCAAGTCGGAATCCCGGAAGAATCGTGGGGCTGCTATTACCGTCTCCCCAGATAGCCGCCGTGTTATGCAGAACACCGACATTCAAAGCCAGGGACAGTTTCGGCGAAAACTCGTAAAACAAGGTCGAGTTGAAAAGCCCGGCCGAGCCGGAACTGCCGCCACCGGAAAAATACGATACGGAATAACTGTGAGACCACCTCACGCGCGAGAGGTCAAGAAGGGAGAAAGGTGACTTGGCTGGATTCAGACCCAGACCACTGGTGGTGGCCGGTGACTGCATTTCGGCCTTGTCCGCCATCTGCGCCGGCGCAACAGAACTCAGCAGAAACAACAACAGCCCTGCCAAGAGGATTCGCGTAATCAGGTTTCTCATAATGGATTATTTTCCAGTATCAATTTATCTCTTAAGGCCTTGCCGGTCAACATAAAAATCCTCCCTATAAAGGCTTATCGACTCCCGGCGGCCTTCACTTTATTAAACGCACAAACAAGGCCGAATGCACAAAAAAACTTACCGCGGGGAGAACCTGTCCACGAATTTAGACGCCAGGCGCTCCAACTGCTCCGCGGAGTTAATGCCCTCAACCTCATCAGAATCAACCGCCGGTACTACCGAAACTCGCAATCCCCTGTTGTGCATTATCTTAATCGTGTCAGTCAGGTAGTACTCGCCCTGCGCGTTCTGGTTACCCACCAGCTTTATCGTCTCGAACATCAGTTTGTTATCGAAGCAGAAGGTCCCCGTATTGAACTCCCGAATCTTCAGTATTTCGGCGGTAGCGTCCTTGTCCTCCACGATGGCCTGGAGAACGGAACTCTCCCCTTTGCGAATGATTCGGCCATAACCGGACGCATCCTCGACGACTGCCGAAAGACAGGTGGCTGAAGCTCCGGTTTCGGCATGCGTTTTAAAAAGGTGTTCTATCGATTCGGCCGACAGAAAAGGTACGTCACCCAGCGCTACCAGGGTGGTGCCCTCAAAATCGGCCATCAACTCTTCGGTCATCATGACGGCATGCCCGGTCCCCAACTGCTCTTTCTGCCAGACAAACGACACCGGGTAGTCGGCCAATTCCTCTTGAACCAGCTCACCCTTGAAGCCGACCACCACCACCAGCCGGTCAAAACCGAGCTTCGCCAGCGTATCCATCAGAATGTTGATGATCGGCCGGCCGTGGATGCGGTGCAAAACCTTGGGCAGGTCCGACTTCATGCGCTTGCCTTTTCCCGCCGCAAGAACAATCGCGGCTCTTCTGTCTGTCATTTACGCTCCAGTGAAAATTCAGGCTCCCCGGGGAGGAATCACAGGTCAAGCTTCGAGGGGGCGGTTCTTGCCGTCGACGTGGACGATAATCGGTTTGAAGCCGGCGGCCTTCTCTTTTTCCACGAGGCCATAGGCCAGTATGATCACCAAATCGCCGCGGACGCCTTTACGAGCGGCCCCGCCATTCAGCGCAATATCGCCGCTGCCGGCTTTGCCCTCGATCACGTAGGTCTCGAAACGTTCGCCATTACTGATATTAACCACCTGGACCTTCTCATAAGGCACCAGGTCGGCGGCCTTGATAAGGTCGGCGTCAATAGTGATGGACCCGGCATAGTCGAGATTCGCGTCCGTCACCGTGGCGCGATGTATCTTCGATTTACAGACTGAAATCAACATATCTACAGCAAGTACGCGCTATTTTCCTTCAACCTGCAATTATAACCAATCTCTCTAATTAAGCAAGTGCTTTAAGCTTAACGACTGCGCACTACTTCTCTCAATAACGATCCTCGCCCGAAAAGGTTCCATGACCCTGACGCCAGGCGCGGGCCGCCAGACCCGCCGCAATGCGCCCGGGCGGTCCGGCAGGTGTCGCCTTAGGGCTTGATATGCACCCAGTTACGGGCCGGGTATATCTCCAGCTCCTCGCTCACGTGCTCGATGGCCTCGACCAGGTTCTTCCAGCTCACCAGGTGCTTCGCCTTGGTCCGCGCCAGCCAGCGATACTCGCTGTTCTCAGGGGAAAGCTTCACTGCGGACTCCGACGGCACCACGGCTACAATCAACGGCAAAATCCAGATCGAGTCGAATTCCGGCTCATAGAACTGCACCAGGTATTCCGTCGCCCACATGGCCGAGGCCACCAGGCCGGTCTCCTCTTTCAACTCGCGGGCGACTACCTGGGCCACGCTTTCAGCACCGCGCTTGCCGCCGGTCATAAAGCCCCAGCATCCCGCATACGAAACGTCGTCGGCTCGCTTGAGTATCAAAAACTTCCAGCCGTCATCGTCTTTCTTGACCACCGCTACATTTACGCCCGGCGATTCTATTTTGATCTTCGTTTCTTCACCCATAATCCAAATTCCCTGCTATCAACTCGTTACCTGTTGTTCACTTTCGCTAATAAACGATTCCCCCCCCATAAATCAATGATAAAGTGAACAATCGGCTCCGAAGACATGCCCTCGGTGTTACAGCTTCATATTGTCAATTAGCCGCACACCGTGAACCCGGACCGCCAGGGAACAGATCGTGCCTTTCGCCACCCGTTTGATCGTTCTGAGAGTGGCAAAATCGGTGAAGGCGATGTAGTCAATCTGCGCCGAAGGGCTGCTCGCCTTAACCGCCGACCGCATCTCCCTCTCGATCTTCCCGGCCGCGACCACTCCGCTCTCTACCATCTCTTTCGCCGTCAAAAGAGCATAATACAGACACCGGGCCTCGATTCGTTGCGCCGCAGTGAAATACTTGTTCCGCGACGACATCGCCAGCCCGTCCTTCTCCCGCACTGTGGGCGCGATTATATATTTGACGGGATAACCCAAATCCCGGGTCATTTGCCCCAGAACGACAGCCTGCTGATAATCCTTCATCCCGAACACCGCCACATCCGGACGCGTGATATTGAACAGCTTGGCCACGACCGTTGTCACCCCCCGGAAATGGGTCGGTCGCGACGCTCCTTCGAGCGTCTGCGTCAACTTTTCCACCGCCACGTACGTCTGGAAATCTTCCGGGTAGACATCGATTGCTTTGGGGATAAAAACAATATCGCCGCCGGCCCCCTCAATCTTCCGGATATCGCCTTTCTCGTCGCGCGGATACTTCGCCAGGTCCTCGGTCGGGGCAAACTGCGCCGGGTTGACAAAAATAGTGACGATGACGACGTCGGCCTCCTTCTTCGCCCGCCGGATAAGCGAAAGGTGACCCTCGTGCAGAAACCCCATGGTCGGCACCAGGCCGATGGTTTGGCCTTTCCCGGCGATCTGCCGCGCCGCCGCCTGCATTTTCTTTATGGAACGGATAATTTGCATGGTCACATCTCCATAACCTTATGAACCGAGGGACTATGTACCGGCAAAATCCCAATTCATCCGGTGGTAATTACCAAAATTTGAGCTATTTCAGAAAAAAACCTGAA
>JAOUEU010000307.1 GCA_029858555.1 Candidatus Zixiibacteriota bacterium | reverse complement strand
ATACCGGCGGTAATGATTTCCCGCAATCTGTCGATAAATAGTAGACTTACAGGCTTGAGCAGGTTTTTGCTTGACATCGCGGGGACGTCGATTTATATAATCATTAGTACTTGTTCCAGCCTGTATGTATTATCTGGACCACGACTCAACATCCGGAGTTTAGGTGACAGCGATAGGACATCCGAGAATCGTTGCGGCGATTCTTCTATACGTAATGCTCGCTTGTCCCGCCGAAAACCCACCTGCCTCTGTACTCCCGAAAGCAACTCGGGATTTCCCGATGACGAGTTACTCCAAAGCGGGGCCCGTGGCCTGCCCGGACCTTTACTTCACCGCTAACCGGGGGCAGTTCTCTCCGGAGGCTGTTTTTCGAGCCGGCTCGGGAGACGCCGATATCTGGTTCACCCGGAAAAGTGTCGTTTATCAGTTCATGCGCCCACGCAATTTTAATTCCGAGGTCCAGCCGCCTTCTTTGACAGAACCTCAATCGCTTCCGCGGGCTGCTGACTTTGAGAGCATGATCGTACAGGTCTCCTTTGGTGGCGCCAACCCCGAGCCGTTGCTCGAAGGCAGCGAGGAAACGGGGTCTAGGACCAATTATTTCATCGGCAATGACCCGACTCAATGGTTCACCAACGTCCCCTCATTTCGGCGAGTCATATACCGGGATTTGTATCCGAAGATCGACCTTGTGTACTATGGAACACCGGGGCGGGTCGAGTATGATTTTGTGGTCGAGCCGGGCGGAGACGTCTCTTTGATCAAAATGGAGTACAGTGGTATCCGTTCTCTTCGAACCAATTCCGCGGGCAATCTGATTCTGGAAACGGCTTTCGGCAACATCGTCGAGTTACGGCCAGTCGCGTTCCAGTCCCGGGACCATTCCGGCATACCGGTAGACGTGGATTTCAGAGTCACTGACGGTAGTGTCGTCGGTTTCGCAATCAGTGGGGCTTATGACCCCTCCCAACCTCTGGTTATCGACCCTGTTCTCGTATACAGTTCGGTCTTTGGCGGCAGTGAAAATGATTTTGGTCGTGATATTGCCATTGACAGTGACAGCAATGTCTTCGTGACCGGTTACGTCCTGTCTTCCGATTTCCCCACGGCGAGCGCCTATGACTCGACCTTCAACGGCGGCTCGCCGACCGGTGTGGACCTGTTCGTATCGAAGATAGCGGCAACGGGTGATTCCCTGGTATACAGCACTTACATTGGGGGCGGCGACGGTGATGATTATGGCTATTCCCTGGCCATCGATACTCTCGGAAACAGCTACGTATGCGGCGCCACCAGCGCGACTGATTTTCCTACGGTCGGCCCCATGCAGATGAACAACGCCGGCGACTATGACGCTTTCGTTCTGAAACTTTCGCCTACCGGTGATAACCTTGTTTACAGCACCTTCTTTGGCGGCAGCGGCGGCGATAAGGCCAATGCCTTAGCTGTGATGAATAACGGTGAGGTCTTTGTCGGCGGAAAGACGGAATCCTCTGATCTTCCCCTGACCGTGCCCTACGACAACAGCCTCGGCGGAACCTGCGATGCCTTTGTGGCCCGACTCACTGCTGCCGGGGATGCCGCCGTTTATGCCAGTTATCTCGGCGGAGGGCGCCTCGACGTCGCCACCGGCATAGCTGTCGATAGTGCCGGTGACGCTTTCGTCTGCGGTTACACGCTGTCCGGTGATTTTCCGACAGCCGCCGCCTTCGACGATACCTTTAACGCCGATTCTACTCTATCCGACATTTTTCTGGCAAAATTCAATCCCGCCGGTTCCGGCCTGGAGTACAGCACCTACCTGGGCGGATCTGACATCGACGTAGTTCAGGCGATCGATGTCGATACCGGCCAAAACGTTTACCTCTCGGGTTACACCGCCTCAGCCGACTTTCCTGTCAAATCGGCCTTCGATGCGTCTTTCAACGGCCTATACGACGCCTTTGCCCTCAAGCTGCGCTCCGCCGGCGACAGCCTTGCTTTCAGCACTTTCCTGGGCGGTACTAAGAACGATTTCGGCTCAGGCGTGGCTGTGGCCTTCAATGGAAACGTCTATCTGTCCGGTTACACGCGATCCTCTGATTTCCCGGTTGAGGGAGCCTTTGATCCCTCCTTAAACGGCCTCTATGACGTGTATGCCGCGGCATTAACATCCACCGGCGATGCCCTCATCTTCAGCACTTTTCTGGGCAGCCCCGGATATGACTTCGGCTTCGGAGTTGCCGTCGATGGTGCCCCTGATCCCTACCTTGTGGGCTATACCGAGTCAGTCTATTTTCCCATGATAAACTCCATCCAGGACACGATTTCAGGCGGTTTCCACGTTTTTGTCGCCAAATTGGGGCGGGACCTCGTTTGCTTTGATTCTGATGGCGACGGGTTCGGTGACCCGGATCACCCTGAAAACGAATGTCTCGTCGATAACTGTCCCTATGATTACAACCCGGATCAGGCCGACCTCGACCTCGACGATATTGGTAATGCCTGCGACAATTGTCCGGCTGTATACAACCCCACCCAATCCGACGCCGACGGCGACAATATCGGGGATGACTGCGACGATTGCACCGATACTGACAGTGACGGCTTTGGCAATCCCGGCTACCCGGCCAATACCTGTCCTGAGGATAACTGCCCTGATTTTTATAACCCCGGCCAGGAGGACACCGACGCGGATGCCGTGGGAGACAACTGCGATACCTGTACGGATACGGACGGTGACGGCTACGGCAATCCGGGCTTCCCGTTCAATACCTGCCCGGAAGACAACTGCCCCGGCGTTTTCAACGACAGCCAGGCTGATCCCGATGGAGACGGCCTTGGTGACGAATGCGACAACTGCTCCGCTGTCTATAATCCCCTTCAGGAGGATGCCGACGGTGACCAGGTAGGCGATAGCTGCGACACCTGTACGGATACTGATGGTGACAGCTATGGCAATCCCGGATTCCCGGCCAACACCTGCGCCGTAGATAATTGCCCGTTTACGCCAAATCCCGACCAGGCGGATTCGGACAGCAATGGTATCGGCGATGCCTGTGATGTCGGCTGCTGTGTCGAGCCGGTTCGCGGTAATGTTAACGGTGATTCTGAGGACAAGGTGAATGTCTCGGACGTCACGTACCTGCTGACTCACCTTTTTGGCATTCCCACCGGACCTCCGCCGCCTTGCCCCGAGGAAGGCAACGTCAATGGCGATGTCGATGGAAAAATCAACATCAGTGATTTGACCTACTTGCTGAGTTTCCTTTTCGGTGGGGGTAGCCAGCCGGCAGCCTGCCCGTAGGCACTTCCGCCAGAGTTGGGATTTCGATGAACTCTCGGCTCCCGCCCTTTTGCTTGCCCGTTTTCCGCATATTCCGCAGACAATCCAAACTAATCATGTCTGCTTTAAAATCCGATCCAGGCTGGCCCTCGTTAACCTGAATCAGTGCCGCCGGACCGCTCCCGGATACAGCCGCCGGGCTTGGTGGGCGGGAGGACCGTCTGGGCGGCCGGTTTATTATTCGTTGACATATCTCCTCCATGTTTGCCGGTTTACGGGGGATATTGCGGGGTATGGTTGATAGCGGAGGTTTGTGATA
>JAOUEU010000057.1 GCA_029858555.1 Candidatus Zixiibacteriota bacterium | reverse complement strand
CGAAACATTCACCTTTTCGTCCGGGTCACCGTTGGCGTTGGCCTCCTCCCAGCAGACCGGGGCCGGACCGGTCGGAATACCGAACAGATACTCCAGCAGAAAGGTCACGTCGGAGATATTGACCTTATCGTCAGGATCGTTGTTGGCGTTGCCGCGGATACCCCGGCAGCAACCTTCGATACTGACAAAGACCTGCCAAAAACCCTGATTTAGACCATTATCCGGGCCGCTGCAGAAACCGACCGCCGTTTGACCGAGCGTGCCTTTCAACTTGAACTGGGTGGAACTGCCGTCGGTGCCTCCCCCGGAGAGCACCTGCCAGTTGATTTTTTCGCCCGTGGCCGGCTTGGCGGCAACCGCTTCAAGACCGGAATTCGCATCCTCTGATATAATCTTTCCCGGCATCATCAGGAAAGCCAGCGCCGCGATCAGGCAAAAAAGACAGCCGATTGTTCTGTTTCTCATCGCTGATTTTCCTCACTTTCCGCCAGGCGAGCCTGTTCAATTTTCCGGTTGTGCTCATAGTGGATGGACTTCTCCTCGCTCAGGCCAAAGGCCTCCGGATGAATGTACAAGCCTCGGTGAACCTCCGGCTTATCGACTTCCACCTGGATGCGGTTAGCCTCGGCGAAGGCATCTTTGCGGACGCCCGTAACCTGCCAGGATACTTTCATGCCCGGCGCGCCGCCGGCGATAGTGAAAGAATTGCCGGATATTTCTTCGGCAACATAGAGATTGGGACCGGGAGCCCCGATGGCCGTCAATTGATAACGGAAATCCTTGTTGAGGGCGCCGAAATAGTCCGGAAGCTGCACCGCGGCTTCACCGCGATCGTCAAGAACGATGTTGCCGTTGTACACATTCATCATGTCCGGTGATTCCACAAAACTATGATAGAGGTACTTGTTCTCCGGATCGAGCGGGTGATCAATCTTGAACGAACCGCCCCCCTTGGAAAGAGTACCGGTGACAGTGACGTTGCCCTGAAAGTAACCGGCATAGTTGGCATAATCGGCGTACTGCGCTCGTCCATAGACACCATACGCGTAGTTGCCGTATTCGGCGAAGCCATACACGCCATACACGGTATCGCCCGCCCAGCCATGACCATATAACCCGTAGCTGTCACCTTGTTCATTAGTATTATAGGTGGCCGTGCTGTAGCCATAGACACCACGCCTGTCGCCGTTGTCAGTATAGCACCTGCCCATCACACCGTACGTGTTACAGCCAACGCCGCCGAGACTCGAGGCATCCCCTGCCTCAGCTCTTAAACCACACATGTACCCGGTGCCCTTATTCTCGACATCGATATTGATGCCGTACCGCCAGCTCGAACTGCTGAAGGAATAGGTTCGGTCCATCGCCATCATAGCGGTCATACTCGGCGTGCCGCCGTCCCCGACTCTGATGCCGTTGGCATCGACGCGCATGGTGCTGTCATAAAAGATAGCGTCACCGTACAATTCCAGGCCCGCCGGCGCGGCAGAGCTGCCGATGAGAGTCCGGCCGTCATTCTGGACGGTGAATACCGGGTGCCAGCCGCCGGTATAGCTGTCACAGCGGAAAATGCTGCCGCTGCCGAGTTGGGAGGCCAGAAGAGTCAGATCACTGGAGTTGTTTTCGGCAATCAGGGCTATCCCCGAGGTCGAGGTGTTCTCCAAGAACGCCGTGGCGCCGGCCACACCTCCGCTGGCTGATGTCACCAGGAGCCTGTGGCTGCCCGGGGCGTTGGTGCCGATGCCGATATTGCCGCCGATGTCGATTATACCCGAGTTGGCCAGGCTGGTTGTCGTTTGAAACTTGGGCACGTATCCGACGGTTCCGCTGCCGCTTATGCCGCCCGGGGCTGGTTGCCACGAGCCGGTTCCGGCAGCATCCGCGGTCAGCACGTAGCTGTTGGATGCCCCTGTCGGCATACTGAAACCGGTCATCCGGGCCGTTCCGGCGACATCCAGCTTGGCGGATGGCGAACTGGTGCCGATGCCGACCTGGTCGCTGATAGTCTCAAGTCGGACAGTAGCGCCGTCATCCACCCAGCCGCCGCCTCCGCCGCCGCTCGGTGGCTGCCAGGTTCCTGTCCCCGAGCCGTCCGATGTCAAGACGTAGCCGTCGACCGCCCCGGACAGCATGCTGAATCCCGTCATCTGGGCGGTGCCATCGACCTGAACTGGCCCCCCGAAATAACCGGCATGAGACTGAGTGCCGAGGAAGCCATAGTTGCCGCTGACATGTTGCCCAAGCACGCCGCTTCCGCTTACATCGGAGCTTTCCCCCCACACACCGACACCGGCAGCAGCAATTGCGGTCACGCCACTCCCCTGGCTGCCCAGATAAGCATAATTGCCAGAAAGCGAGTTACTGCCCCAGACACCTACGCCAAGGCCGGTATTTTCGGCAGAAACGATACCGCCGTACGTATAATCCCCTGAAAGCTCCAGCGGCACCTCAACCGTGGCCGCGGTATCAGCCCGCAGGGCGTGATAGGCATAGGCTGCCGAGGTCAGCTTGGTGCGCGGCAGTATCTCCGGATCGCCGCTGACCGAGATGCCCAGCCACCGCAGGGTGTCCTCGAACAGGTCGTTCGGGAACGGCACCGCCGAGCCGAGCGCGTAGCAGAACAAACCATCCTCCACATCCACAACGGCTGAGCCGCTGCTCCACCGGGAAGTGGTGCCGCCGGCGTCCTCGTAAATAGTGAAAGTAATCTGGTAACCCGCATCAGGCACGGGGTCACCGGCATTATCGACCAGTTTCCCCTGGTAATTGATTACCTGCGGCACCTGCGCGACACCCGTGGCGAGAAACATGCTCAGTAGCAATGCTGTGAGTAATACCTGTCGCTTCATAAAACACCTCACTCTGATTTGAGATTATTGGTTCTCTTGTGAATTATCACTTAAATAGCAAATAAATGACGGCCACCACCGGGCCCGCCCAAGGGCAGCCCCGGGAGTTGTCTATCCCTCCGTACGAACAAGAATTCCAGATATGTAAGAACAGAACAAGCCTTAGCTAAGGCTCTAAAACGCGGTGCTGCCGAATCAGCAACCGTTCGGGATTTCATTGGCGTGAGAGCTTAGACGCTGAACCAGCGCACTTTATACTCAAATATAGGCGATTATAAGATGATAGCAAGGACTAAAACGACTACATTTGTAGAGTATTTCCCCTGATCGGCAAAGCCCTTCCGCGGCACGACTGCCGGGAAGGGCTATAACTTTTTGTCACAGTTACGGCTACGCGAGCCCTAGGGACAAGCCGGGGGCTCCGGCCCGGTGGGCGTGCCGAACAGAAAAGTCAGCAGGTAGCTCACATCCGAAACATTCACTTTTTCATCCGGGTCGCCGTTGGCATTGCCTTCCTGCCAGCAGACGGGTCCGGGGCCGGTGGGCGAACCAAACAGAAAGCTCAGCAGGTAGCTCACATCCGATATATTGATCTTATCATCCGGGTCGTTGTTGACGTTGCCCCGGATTCCGGTGCAGCAACCGCCGACCACACCTTCGCGTACCATGGCCGGGTCGCCGTAGAGACAAAAGTCGAACATATTGGCCTGGCTCTGCCACCCCCACCAGAAGTAATGGCTGAGATAGTAGAGTTTGGAATCGAAAAGAGCCTGCCCCATGTTCTCCCCGAAGGTGATCAGGTAGCGGAAGAACTCGTAGTCGATCGAGGCATTGCCGCCATGGAAGTGGTCCCAGCCGATGGTGTACCAGGATATCCTAGTGGAAGCAACAATACCCGCCGAACCGTTAAGCAAGAGATTCTTGCCCAGGTTGCTGACCTCCGGCCAACCGTTGTCGCACGAACACGAGAAGACTATCGACGGGTGGTTGTTATCCAGCAAGCCGACGTCGGCGGTTGCGCAGAAACTCTCCCAGTACATTTCACTCGCCTCCGGCGTGCCATCACCGTCATCATATCCCCACCATTTCCTCCAGGAGTTGTACTTATCCCCATGAGCCCACCAGTTAACGACACCATAGTCGTTGGCCATCCAGTTGAGCTTGACATTGGAGTAGGTCAGGGGCTGGTCACAGGTGTATGGGCTGGAATTGATGCCGGCTTTTTCGTACATGGTAGTATAGCTCCACCCGGGCAGAACGTACGAAATCATTTCCAGCATCAAATCCGCGCCGTCCGTACGATCCCATCCCAAATAGTCCTCGTTGGCGTAGTTGCTCATGGCTGCCAGCAGCAGAGCGTTGTCTTTCCAAGATGAGGTATCGGCTTCGAAGGCCGCCAGTTTGGCGCAAATGGACGTCACCGAGGTAACATCACTGTAGGGAATTCGTCCCACAATAACTTCGGGAACAAAGTCCACGGCATCCTCGCCATACTCGCCGTAGAAGCCGTCACCGTCCGAATCCCAGTTCCCGGTCAGGTCGGCATAGTAGTAGTCCGTCGGAGGATTTTCATCGGAACCCGTCGAATGGTTGGTCGGCTGCGGGTAGCAATGACGCATGGGGATCACATCGAGACTGCCCACCAGCAGGACATACTCGATGCCCCATTCGAGGTACTTGTCAATCAGGAAATTCCGGATCTGCTGCTGGCGGTCAGTGCCGGAGTAATTGCTCTGAATCCAGGAGACCGTTACGACGTTGACGGCAAACCCAAGGCTCTGCTTCCAGGTGACGAGAGCGCCGGTGGCCGACACTAACGCGTCCGAAGTGATGATGACATAGTCATGTGTTTGCTGAGGTGTCTGCCGTGCGGCTACCGGTTGATACCAGTCGGTGGCCTGAGCGTAATTGACGAACAGTCGCGACGCCCGCTCATCGGCCGCGTCATCGGACAGAAGTGTGGCCGTCCGCTGGTCATCGAGAGCGGCCGGGTGGTAGTCGATGGAAATGTTTACCGAGGGAGTGAACACCAGGCTGCCGGACTGAGGATGGTAGGAAAACGGGAAATAGGCCACCCTGGCAAAGCTGTACTTACGCAAGCCGCCCTCTCCCAGGTACTCTCCGGCCGTTCCGGGGTAGCCCTCATCCGACGAATAGACAGCATCGTGATTCTCCTGCCACAACCGGAAGCTGCGCCGGACCAGGTCCGGGTCGTCGACGTTCGGCAGCGCCGGCGGCGCGGGGGCCAGGTTGAAGGCGCCCGGAAGCTCGATGGAACCGACACCCGTAGCGGTCACGGAGGCCACGAGTGCTCCCGGCGGCAGGGCCACCATGAGGACCCTTGCCGGCAATGCCGGTTTGCCCGGTTCGAGCATGTTAGTGAAGCCTTCCATGACAATCTTCTGCTGTCCGCCGACGTCGACAAAGCGATAGTCGCCGGCGTTGATCGTAACGGATAAATTATCGGCCCGGACGAGCGCGGCCGTCAACAGGCCGACTAGTGCCATCAAGGCAACCTTTCGTCTGGCCGTCCGATGGAAGAGTTGACTCGTCATAATTTTTCCCTCATCGCGGATTTAGTCTTTTCTCAACATTGCTCACAGGCGCGGAGTCGTTTCTTGCGGTCGAGTTCACCTCGTACTTCTAGCTGCATTGTTACGGACACGGTGGCGGAGGAGGCACACTGCCGTCCCCAAAAAGGTAAGATGTGAGGTACGAGACGTCGGATACATTCACTTTGCCGTCCGGGTCTCCGTTTACATTGCCTTCGGCGGGACATGGCGGCACCGGGCCGGTCGGTGTCCCGAACAGGTAGGCAATAAGGTACGACACGTCTGACACATTTATCTTATCGTCATGATCGCCGTTGGCATTGCCTCGATTTCCGAAACAGCAGCAGGCGTCGCCCACTCCGTCACCGTTGGCGTCGCTCTGATCCGGATTGAAATCGTCCGGGCAGTTGTCCACCTCGCATGAGGCGGCCGGGTAACCCGAGGCGCCGTAGCCGTCGCCGTCGGCGTCGACACAATCGTCACAAGCATCGCCGATTTCATCGGCATCGGCATCGGCCTGGTCGGTGTTGGCGGTGGCGGGACAGTTATCGACATTGCCGCAGACGCCATCCTCGTCGATGTCGTTTTCTGGGTCATCGGGGCAAGCGTCACAGGCGTCACCGGCGCCGTCCGTGTCGCGGTCGTCCTGGCCCGGGTTGGGCGTGTCGATGCAGTTGTCACAGGCGTTGCCGCGGCCGTCCTGGTCATTGTCTTCCTGACCGGGATTGGCCAGGCCCGGGCAGTTGTCGACATCACCGCAGGCGCCGTCCTGGTCGGCGTCATTCTCGGCATCATTGGGGCACGCATCGCAGGCATCCCCAAGAGTATCACCGTCGCTGTCGGCTTGACCGGGGTTGGCCGTATTCAGGCAGTTGTCACAGACATCACCGACGTCATCACCGTCGGTGTCCGTCTGATCCACGTTTTCCAGATCCGGGCAATTGTCGCAGGCGTTCCCGACACCGTCCTGGTCGGTATCCGTTTGCGAGGCGTTAACGGTTAGATAGCAGTTGTCGCAGGCGTCACCGACACCATCCTCGTCGCTGTCGTCCTGCCCCGGGTTAGGTGTAGCGGGACAGTTGTCGACGGCGTCGGCGACTCCATCTTCGTCGGAATCCGCGCCCATATCGCACTGATAGACCGTCGCGCTGAAGGCATCTACCGCCGCCTCGACCACCGAGCCGCTGCCCAGGTCAGAGGCGTCGAAACGCACCTTCATCTGAGACGTCGGTGCCGTTATGTCACTGACCAGGAAGGAATGCTGATACCAGCCGCCGGAGGCCTCTGCCACCGGTCCCACCGTTTCCGCAAGCAGCCAGTCAACTCCATTATTGGCCGAGATGTAGACCTCAAAGACATCATTGTATGGATTGTCGCCGAAGTTGTTGGAATACCAGCGGGCGTAACGTATCACCGACTCCCCTGCGGAAAGATCCATCGTGGGGGAAATCAAGGTGGTGGTGCCGCCGTCGACATCGGAATTCCCGGCCACGTTGTCGGTTACATAACAGCTGCCGGAGCCGTCAAAATCCGTCGGGGGATCTCCCCGGCTGCCGTCGGCGGGGACACCGCGAACCCACTGACCATCGGCGGCATTTCCTGAAACCGTCCAGCCCATGTCGGATTCGAAATTGTCTTCAAAGGCCACCGTCATGCCGGTTGCCACCAGCGCCAGACGGGGTGCCTCGGGGTCCGGGTCATAGACGCGCCCGGACAATGCTTCCTCGGCGCTGACATAAAACTCCAGCCTGTCGCCGCAAGAGACGGCCGGCAGGTATGCCTGGTAATGATTGGTCGAAATCTCCGTCATAGACACGTCTTGAACCGCCCCGCTGTTGACGATGTAATGGAGTTGGCCGCTGCCGCTGACCGGTGTGCCGCCGTTTTTCCCGCTCACCACGACTTCAAACAATTTCGCCTGTCCGGGAGTCACGCTGGACGGTATCCCCGCCGGATAGTCGAAAGTCAGTCTCACGGCGCCGGCATAACTGACGAAACTGGCGCCGTAGCCGATGAGCGAGCAACCGTACTCCATGCGCATGTAACCACCGTCTTCGCCCCAGCCGGTACCCCATGAATTGCGCATTATCCAGACCCCCGCCGTCCCCTGGGTGTCATCCCAGCCCACCAGGACCACGCCGTGGTTTATCTCGCCGTTCTCACAGCCGTTAAAAATGCCGCCGGTATAAGCCTGCATAGCCGAGTTGACGCTGACGGCCACCGAGATGGGACCGTAATCGAGGATGGCCTGCTTCATGGCGGCTACCGTGGGAATACTGTAGTTATTGCCGACGTACGCCCAGGACTGTATCTGGTAACTGTGGGGGTACGGGCAGCCGCACGGCAGGTCACTGGCCGCATACGGGAAATCCGTTTCCATAACGGCACCGGTGCCGCTGCAGGGGTCCAGCTTCGCCAGATGATAGTCGTGTGCCCACCAGCCGCCGCCGCAGCCCCAGCCGTCGGTATTGCAGCTGACCAGCCACTGCTCTGAAAGGTCAACTATCAGGTTATCTTTGACTTTGATATTACACTCCAGGGCCCCCACCGTGGCAAAAGCCCAGCAACTGCCGCAACTGGCCTGGTTCCGGACCGGCGGTAAACCGGTCTCGTCACGCCAGTCAAACGCCGCCGGCAATTCCTGCCTGGCAGTAATGTTGGCAAAGGGGGCGCGCTCGGCCCAATCCTCGGGCACTACCAGACCACACAAGTCATTCAGAGGATATTCAGTGGCCGAGTTTTGACCCACCGTAAACGTCCACCCCTCTTCCTGGCCGCGTTGCCGCAGGGCGGCGATGTCGTCGTCCGACAGTTCCGCCAAAGCCGGGACGGCCGCAAAAACCGAAAAGATCAAAACCATTAAGAAGACTATAACGATACGATAGAGCTTCCTGGCGAATGTTACCGAAAACGTCATCGGGTACTCCTGTCAAAGCAGTTGTGATAATGGAAACTGGCTAAAAACAGGTGGCACTGATAAGCCCTTTGCTGTTTGTTCAAACATCGAACCGGCAATGCCCCACGACATCGCCGCCCGACCTGCGTCACCCTGAATATAGTGAGAAACGGCTATTTTCCTACAAAAAACCGCTCTTTTGCCCGTTACCGGATGCCGGATCAACGGACCGCGCGGACGCCGTTTTCCGACAGCGTCCGGGGCAGGCTATCTGTTTCTTCTCTATCATGCCGGCAGCCTGCCCGTATAACGGCCGCCGCCGGTTGAGTGGCGTAAATATGGCGAATCTGGCCTCACAATAGCTATCTGCTCCGATTTTGCGGCCTCGCAGGACCTGTCCGGAATAGTGCGAAATAGTAAAAAAATATGTTGACTGGCCGAAAGTTAGCCGATATATTTGACTAATGGTTGAAGGTTTCCCTCATTAGGTTTTTTCAAGGTTGGTATCTTTCACTAAATTCTTGGTAAAATTTTAATCTGGGGATCAGAGCGCAATGGTGCGCATGTAATGAGTTTGGATCAGTTTACGGCAGTCGTTTACACGCGATACGTAGACGAACAAACCAAAGCGGAGAGAAAGATGAATATCTACGTAGGCAATTTCGCGTACGACCTCACCGAAGACGACCTGCAGAAGGCTTTCGAAGCCTACGGGCAGGTGGCGTCGGTCGCCGTCATCAAGGACAAGTTCAGCGGCGAGTCGAGAGGTTTCGGGTTTGTGGAGATGCCTTCCAAGGACGAAGCGATGGCTGCTATTGCCGGCCTCAACGGCCAGGACCTTAACGGCCGTACGCTGACCGTCAACGAAGCGCGTCCCCGCACCGAGCGTGGCAGTGGCGGCGGCGGCGGCGGCCGTGGAGGCGGCGGCGGCGGTCGGCAGCGTCACGGTGGCGGACGCGGCGGCTGGTAATCAGCCTTTGCCAAATCGTCTGTAAACGACGTAATATCGCATTAGTTAAGGGGACAGGTTAACAGCCTGTCCCCTTTTCGTTGTCCGCTAAACCTTCCACGCCGTCTTATCCGCCTGTAAGTCAGCACCAATCCTTTTACAGCACGCACGGCAGAAAACAGTTGACCCGACCCCCTCGCGCCGATTCTTTACGTTCATCATCCAAAAACATCGTAAAGAAGAAAGGCTTATCATGAAATACGGAGCGCGCAATCAGCTTACCGGCAAAGTCACCGAGATTAGGCGGGGCGCCCTGATGTGCCAAGTGAAACTCGATCTGGACCCCGGCGCCAGCATGAGTTCGGTGATGACTATCGAATCGATGGAAGACCTCAGCCTGAAAGAGGGCGACCGGGTCAAGGCCATCGTCAAAGCCATCCACGTCTTGCTGGTAAAGGAGTAGGGGACATCCGATTGTCATATATGAACAAGACTGTGTCTCCCCGCCAACATAGGGCACAGCCGCCAATCACATAAGCGACCCCCGTCAACTCGCTACTAGGTGATGACATGCAGCGAACTTGTCGCACATAATTAGAAAACAGGTTGACACACCGTCCTTAGAATTTCTAATGTACTATGAAAGCATATCTCGGCCTTGCGCCAACTGAGTTCGTCTGTATCGCGAAGTTCTTTGCCGGGGTGAATGAAGTTTCTAGAAATACGAGAGATATTCCCCATGTGTATGGTAAGATCGCCAAACAACCTCTTTGCTTGAAAGTAGTCTAGAAGGTCGCCCAGATCGGCGTCATAAAGATTCTTGTGGAGGTTCTTCTCACCTCTCGAAAACGATATTTTCTGCACATTCTTTTCGTGGCAATGATTGATCAGTAGAGTCTCCACGATGGAACCTGCCAGTACCACCACAGATTTGGCATTTTTTGCCAAATAATTGAAAAACAATTCATTTACGTCTCTTTGCAGGAGCCGCCTGCACGGTTCGCTTGTGTATGTGAGCTGACCCACTACGTCAAAATACGTCAATTGTGTTAGCCGCTCTCGGTTAACGCTCTCGATGCCTGAAATCCAGTTACTCGGATACTTCAAGCTCTCGACTAACTTCACTCCTTCCTCTAGGTAGGGGTTGATTTCATAAACATGCTCGCCGTGGCCGCCCCGCTCTCCCGTTCGCCGGATATATCCCCTTTCCAGCCACTGTTCTGCAAGAGAATCAGCTTTCGGTTGATCTGTCCTCATCAAAATGCGGAATTTCCATTTTGGTATGGGCAGTTGCCGATCTCTGTACTCCGACTCGCCTGACAGATTGCCAAGGAATTCCTTGAGCCTCCTAAGTATACTGCCCCCCATTAGTGACAGTGGATTGCTAAGGTAGTATTTTGCGGCTGGACCTTCAAAGGAGTTCAGCCATGAAGCGACGACAGTGGGATTCAAAGACAAAGGCCAAGATCGTTCTGGAGGGTTTGTCGGGTCGGTCGGTGTCGGAGATCTGCAGTGAGTACGGGATTGGCCAGACCCAGTATTATCGTTGGCGGGACCAGTTTTTAAGCAGTGCTCATCGGGTGTTTGATACTCAGAAGAACGGTTCTGAGATGCAGCGATTGAAGAAGAAAGCAGCCAGGTATCAGCAGATCATCGGGGCTTTGACGGTGGAGCTAAAAAAAACAGAGGACGAGTTAGAATGAGATGTTCTTCAGAGTCGGTTATCATTCGCAATAAGCCACTGTTTGAGCGCATTCGTCAGATCAAGTCTGATCATCCTTTTTGGGGTTACCGTCGGATGTGGGCATACTTGCGATATGTCGATGGCCTGGTGATCAATAAGAAGCGCGTCTATCGCCTGATGAAAGAGCACCATCTGACCGTCAGGCCGAATCAGAAGCTCAGGGCTAAGCGGTTGTCCGGCAGGCCCAAACCTCGTCCTGATCGCCCCAACCAGTGGTGGGGGATCGATATGACCAAGGTGATGACCGATTCGGGGTGGGTCTATATCGTGATAGTCCTGGACTGGTACTCCAAGAAAGTTGTCGGCAATTACTCAGGGATTCAGGCCACATCTCGTCACTGGCTTGAAGCGTTGGAACGAGGCTTAAACCGTCAGTTTCCCGACGGTGTGCGGGGTCATGAGCTACATCTGATGTCAGACAATGGCTCGCAGCCGACCTCCCTTAGGTTCATGAAGGCCTGCTCCAGCCTGAAGATCAACCAGGCTTTCACCAGTTATAACAACCCGAAGGGGAACGCCGACACGGAACGGATGATGCGAACGTTGAAAGAGGAACTACTGTGGCTGCGGGAGTGGTCGGGTGCAACCGAGTTGACGTCGGAACTTGATCGATGGATCGAGCATTACAACGAGAGTTACCTGCATTCGGCGCTGGGCTATCGCCCCCCGAATCGGGCCGAAGAGATCTATCAACTCAGCCGCAAAGCTCTCTTAAAATCGGCTTGACTAATGGGGAGCATTACAATCTTAGCCCATTTCTCTCCCTTGATGTTTGTGAATTTTCTTTTGCACAATAAAAAATACGAGGTCATGTTAGCACCTGAATGCTATTACAGCGGGATGACAAATAATAATTGGATTAAATTGATAGAAGAAAAAATCATAAAACAATCGGGATACAGAATCGAAGAAGTAGAGCAAATTCCTCTAAAATTATTGGCGGTCAGGAGTGGCCTGGGGAGATATGGCAGAAATAACATCTGTTATGTAGATGGAATGGGCAGTTTTATCGCCTTATATGGCTTTTTCACAGATTTTGAGTTTGCGGAAGATAATTGGCAAGAAGTAGAAATGATGGATAATTGCGAATCTTGTGGAATCTGCATGGATGAATGCCCCAATAACTGCATCCGTGAAGAAAATTTTGTAATTGACGCGATTAAATGCATTACCTGGTACAACGAAAGGAATGGTGAATTTCCGGAATGGATGGATCCTAATATCCATAACGCTTTATTGGGTTGTATGAAATGTCAAATGTTTTGCCCGGCAAACGCCCAGGCAATGGAATTCACAGGAAGATTTGAAGATATTCCGGAAGAAGATACGATAAATATCCTAAATGGTACGACAGGTGAGGCCGGCCTGAAATCATCTATATGCAAGATATTCGGAATCTTCACGGAGGCCGAATTAAAAGAATACATGCCCATTCTGAAAAGAAATCTGAGCGTTTTGTTACAATGAAAAGTTACTATTCAGCCGTAGATAGGTTCTCCGAAAGCACCGAAATACACTGTTCCCAGATCATGTGACATACAACTCGAATAGAGATTCAAGTCCTCGGCAATGACACTTTCCACATAATCATTCAGAACAGATGAAACTGCCATCCGCTCCTTTTCCGCGTCGAATTTTTCTCCCTTTTGGCAATTGCCAATCAGTAGCAATGTCATTACAGCTAAAGCAACCACAATACTACGCATGACATCCTCCTTCAAGAAAATTATAATCTGCCACTAAGAGTATCGCGTCATATGGAGTCACCGCAAAGAGATCATGGGTCTCTTCCCTTTTTTCAACTTTTTGGATTTATTCATTATGTGACGATGAAATAATTCAATGGCAGTTCCAATAGCACTCTCAGAAAACTTTTGTCAGCATTGATTTTCATGTACTTCCAAAGCATACCAGCATCAATGCAATCCGTTGGAAGGTAATCAAATGAGTATCTGAGGAACGGGCCTTCCAGGACTACTCTCAAGGCTGGGTATTAGAGCATTCACGGTTGTAGCCGTTTTGCGGGTTAGACGGCTTGAGGGTGAGCGAAGAGAGAGGCAAGCGATCCAGACCTGAAAGCTAGATGGTCTTAAGTATCACTGCCGTAATATCGTCCTGTTGGGGCCGATTGCTGGCATGAGTCCGAACCGCCTGGAAAAGACCATCTATGATTTGCCGGGCGGGCTGGTGTCCCTGATAGGCGATATGCTGAATCAGTCGTTCGATTCCAAACTGCGAGTCATTTGGATCCATCGCCTCTACCAGCCCATCCGTCGACAGCAAGAGTATTGCCCCTGCGTTCGAAAGCGTGACTGTATCGGAAGAGTACCAGGAATCCGCATAGAGACCAAGAGGAATCCCGGTACCTCCAAGCGTTCGACTTATACCCCCCGACTGGTCCAGCAGAAAACCCGGATTGTGTCCGGCGCTGGCGTATGTCAGTTCCCGCGTACGGGGGTCAAGACGACAGATAAACAAAGTGACGAACTGCCCGCTGTCAAGATCGGGGACCAACAATTGATTTACCTGACTCAAAATCTTCGCTACATCTGAACAGTGAGACGCGAAGGCCCGCACCAGTGCGCGCGTTTCAGTCATCACAAGCGCCGTACCTATACCGTGGCCGCTGACATCACCTACCACTATACCCAGGCAACCATCCGGCATATCAATGAAGTCGAAATAGTCACCTCCTGTTTCGTCAGCCGGAAAAGCCGCCCCGGCAATGTCAAAGCCGGGGAGGGAAGCGCTTGTCTCATAGAATTTCTGCTGCACCACCCGGACCAGATGTAATTTCGCCTCTTTTTCTTTTTTCTCCAGAAGATCAGTAATATCCTTTAGCACCGAGACATAGTGAGTGATCTCACCGCCAGCCTCTCGTATGGGCGTGATGGTCTGCTGCGCCCAGTACAGTTCACCCGTCTTCTTCCTGTTCCTTACCGTACACCGGAAGGGTCGTCCTGCGGAAATCTCCATCCAGAGTTCGCGATAAAACTCCTGATCATGCTGGCCGGATTTTAGAATGGCGGGGGTCTTGCCTACCGCCTCATCACTTTTGTATCCTGTCGTCGTCTCGAAACCCGGGTTTACATAATCGATGATCCCGTTGCAGTCAGTTATGAGAACACTGTCAGCGGTTTGTTCCAGCGCTGAACAGAGTCGCCTGTAAGTCGACATTCTAGTCTGGGCCGATTTGCGTTCGGTAATGTCACGGTACTGCCACAGATGTACTCGCGACTCACCGGACACGATTATTGGAATGTAATCGCGCTGGAAAGTCCTGCCGTCCGCGAACAGTAGTTCATGGTCCACCGCCGGAGTTCCCTCGCGCAGCAGCTGCTCAATACGACGAAGAAATCCTTCAGGGTCAACGAGCTGGCCGGCAAACTGCCCGGCGTACGCTGAACAATCGAGCCCAATGAGATCCGCAGGTGGAGCCGCAATGTCGAAGAGGTCACAAAACACCTGGTTAGCTTGCAGTATTCGCCTCTCGTCACTTTCGATCAGAATGCCGGCCTGCTGATTCTCCATCAGAGCCCACATCTGCTGCGAAACGGCATCGAGGCCTTCTTCCGCCAAACGCTGCTCCGAGATATCCTGAAAGACCACCATGCCGCCAGATATAGCTCCGTCTTCGTCCCTCAGGGTATGCCCGCTTACGCTGATCCATAGCCCGGGCTGCCGCTGTGGGTTCTTGATGTACATCGGTTCGTCGGTCACCGTCTCTCCCCGCATAGCACGGAGCAGAGGTAATCGATCGGTCGGGTACGGGGTGACCTTGTCCGGCAAACAGCATCCGTAAGCAGCGGCCCAGTCTGAGGGATGCATTTTCGCGGCACCGACTCCCAACATTCGCTCGGCAGCCTGATTAAAAACCAGAAAATCACCCTTCAGATCAACCACGATTATTCCCAGCGGAATGCTCTGAAGGGCCGACCAAAGAATGTCGGCACCTGTGGCTTGAGCTACCCGATTTAGATGGCTGATGATCCCTCCCGTTTTGACGCGGTCCCGGCGAGATATCGGATAATCATAAAGTGTTTCATTGATATCTCTCTCTAGAGCATCTTCCAATATAATACGGCGCTCAGGTTTATCCTACGACTAAATATTACTATATCGAGCTATAAAATCTACATTTATGAGATTGTTCCAGGCGGGCAGCGTTCGGCAGGAATGGCATTTGGCTAAGCCGTTGCAGTTAAATGG
>JAOUEU010000305.1 GCA_029858555.1 Candidatus Zixiibacteriota bacterium | reverse complement strand
CTACTGAGCGAGACACAGGCACTCGAATCACGTACGATCTATCGCGCACTCGCGCCCCTGTAGAAAACCTGGTTTTTCAACAAGCCCCAAGCTGTGGGACACCCCAGACAGCGAGGGGGCGGGGGGACGGGGGGTGTATGTAAGGCAAAAGTCAAAAATTCCGTGTAATGGCTTACGACTCTGAGACATACAGGGAAATGGGTTCGTTCTCTCGTTTTTTATTTGCATTGTGTGTCTTTTGTAGTGAATCTGCATATCCGCGACCTTTAATTCTCGATACAATAATCCACAAAAGGGGCTGAGGGAGGGAATTGCATTGACTTTGTAGGGGAATTGACGGAAAGTCGCGCAAACGGCGTCGGGTTTCTCGGTCACTACGTTCTCTCGGAGCCCGACCCACAAGAGCTCAGCAGAGATTTTCGCAACAAGATGCGAGACGCGGGGCGCCCCGTGCGAGACAACGACAGGGCGCCATAGGGGTCAGTTGGTCAGTCCGAATTCAACAAGCCTCAGAGGAATACCCGGTTCCCCGGCCAACGGCAGGATGCCATACAGCTTGCCGTTGCGGAACGCCACCTCACGGTTGCGGGAGCGCAAGCCCAGCACATAATCGTCACATTCCAGCGACGAGGTCGTCACGTATCGGCCTGCCGGCGAGAGGGAATAGACCTGAAAGGCTATCGTGGGTTCTTCTTCGGTATAGACGAACACCAGCAGGTTGCCATCGGAGTCGACCATCAGATTGTAGAAGTACGGCATGTACTCGGGGAAGAACTCCGGGCCCCTGAGCTTCTCAAGAGCCGCGGCCTTGTCGGCTATGGCCTCCAGGCTGTCGATCATCCGTTCTGCGCCCCTGGCAAACTCGTGCCTCATCTCGTCGGTGATACGGGGAGGGGTCGTGCTGAGTTCGAAAGACGTAAGGAGACTGCCCCGGGGCGAAAAGACTTGGATTTCGCGGCTATCGTTCCATCCCGCCACGAGGTTACCATCCGGTGTGCGGGCAATGACTGCCTCGAGTTTGCAGAAGGGGTCGGATATGGAGATCAAGCATTTCTCCTTTCGCAGAGTCAAATGGCGCAGCTCTTCGGTGGAGACATAACGAGACGAAACGACCTGCTGCTCGCTGGTGTCGATATCGATGATGACTATTAAGTAACGAACCCCGCCCTTGTACGGAACATGCGCCCAGAGGGCGAACTTGCCGTCCCGGAGCGGCACGCAGGTCAGCGGCATGTAGTCGACACACAGCAACCGATCCCAGTCGCCGTTCGTATCGAACAGGTTGATTCGACCGTTGTGCTCAGTGACTATGACGTACCTGTTGTCGAGGCCCCCCCCGAGGGCCGGACGCGCCCGGAACTCTCCGTCGCCGGTGCCTTCCCTGCCAAAAGCCTTCACAAACCTGCCGTCCGGGCCGAACTTGTAGATGTTCCAGGAACTCCGATTGGAGACAAACACAGAGCCGTCGTCAGCCATGGTCATATCTTTGATCTTGCCCACTTCCTTGCCATACAGATTCATGCCGTAATCGGCAAACAACTCGTTCCAGTTGTTGCCCGAGGCGTAGGCGGTTGAGGGCTGGAGTTTCACCGGGCCCTGCCGGTAGATGTTCTGAAGGGTTTGTCCGCTGACGGCCGCGGATACGATAACAGAGATCGCGATGATGATGTAGCGTTTCATATCAGCCTCCGTTCGGTTGCGACGACTGGGGGATACTGTCGTCAAAAGGGGGTGTTTGTTTCTCATCAACTTGCGGCGGGGTGAGGACGGCCGATTTCCGACCGGTTTTTTCGTCCTCAAAGACTACCAGCAGTTGTCGGTTATGGAACATTCCGTTGGGATTGGTCCGGAATGACAAGGCTTCCCATTCCGGAAGGTCATCAGCCTCGGCGCGACTGGTATCCTGACTCAAGTTAATGTATGTCAGAAACAGCAGGAGAGCGAGACCGGCTGCTGCGGCGGGCCACCATAGTCGGCCGCGCCATCCTGCGACGGCGTCGAAAAGGCTTGTCCAGACAGCCGCTCCGGTCGCTATGCGATTCTCAGGGGGCACAAAAGCGGGTATCGGCGGCGGTTCTCCGGCAAGTTGCGAAACCAGTTCCCTTACAAGAGCGGCGTCGCTTTTCACGCTCTCGAGCTGGCCCCGACACGGCGGGCACTCGTCTAGATGGCGCTCGATATCGGCCCTTGTCTCGGCCGGTACTTCGTTGTCCAGGTATGCCTGAAGTATTTCTCTTGACAGGCAGTTCATACTGTCTCCTCTCTGGTAACCGTCGCAGCCAGACGGTCTATGGCTCGTGCCAGCAGTTTGCCAACCGATGTCACCTTGATTCCGGTGATGCGAGCTATCTCCGCATAAGACAGACGTTCCTGATACAGCATGACGAGAAGTCGGTCGCGTTCGGTGAGCTCGCAAATGGCGGCGCGGACTCGCTCCAACCGCTCCTTTCGGGTCAGCGCATCTTCGGGGCTGGATGCCACATGGTTCTGTGTAGCGGGTTCATGCCGAAGCCGGTCACTTTGCCGGACGCGACGATACCGGCTGTGGCACAGATTGGTGGCGACACGATACAACCACGCCGCCGCATTACGGATGTCACCGTTGTCACCGAGGCTCTTGTACAGCCGCACAAACGATTCCTGGACGATATCGGAAGCAGCGTCGTTGTCACCGGTCATGCGATAAGCGAATCGGTAAATGTCCCGGTAGTGCGCTTTGTAAAGCCGGTCGAAGATATCAAGCCTCCTGAATACTCTCCCAGGGAGATGCCGCCATCTAATTTTCTTACAAGTATGACGCCGGATGGAGCCGTTTGTGACAATTGAATTACGTCATGGGGAAGGGGCCCGCCTCAGACGCAACGGGGTGGCACTCGCGGTTGAGTCGGAGCTGACAACTTTGGCAGTTCGGCCTTCTTTTGGCGGACAGGCCCTTTTTATCAAGGGTTGATGTCAGGAATCCACAGCAAGCGGCGGGGCGTGGGGCGGCCGAAGTGGGATAGCCTATTCCTTCAGGAAATCGCGGATTACCGGCAGTATCCGATCCGCGGCCTCCACCCAGAGCCAATGCCCGGCATTTTCAAACGTGACTAACTTCGAACCGGCAATACCGTTATGAATTGGTTCAACATACTCAAAAGGCGTCGGGTCATAATCGCCGTATAGAATGAGAGTGGGGCAGGTGATGAGCTTCAGGCTGTCCCGAATATCGTAGCTTGCAAAGAACTCCCACAGCCGGTTGTACCTGCCCTCGACAATCTCATAAGTAGTATCGCGATACCAGAGATCGATGCTGTCGGCGTAACTCGGGTCGTAGCAGTAGGCTCTGAAGTAATGCCGCCAGAATTTCTCCACGGCTTCGGGCCGCTGCCTGGCAAAGTCTTCCGAGCGGCCGATCTGCTCGATGGCCAGGGAGTCTTCCGCCGTCCGGTTGGCCGCGATGTTGGCCCGGTATACGGAGAAATAATCGGTACTGACGCCCATGGTGGAGGTCAGGACGAGGGCGTTGACGTTGTCGGGATACTTGAAAGCGTAATGCATAGCCACCATACAACCCCATGACCCGCCGATGATGTTGACTTTCTCCGGCGCCAACGCG
>JAOUEU010000304.1 GCA_029858555.1 Candidatus Zixiibacteriota bacterium | reverse complement strand
CGCTTCATCGGAGCCGGGCAGACTGCCAAAGCCCAGCCATCTTACCTGCTCGGGCTTAACGTCTGCTGTCTTCTTTTCTTTTTCTGTCACTATTTGTCCCTTTCTCCAATCACTATTCCAGAGATTCACACCACCAAAAGCCATCACAAAGGCCAATCCGAACGCCAACGCAATTGCTGCGAACTGGCTGCAAAGGCGCGACTTACGGTCTATCGCTTTGCAGCGGTCGTAATCTTCTTTTAGCCAATTGTGACCCGAATCCAGATTGAGCCTCCGGACGTTTATGACAAGTACAATAGAGCCTATTAGAAGCGCCCAGCCTGTGAAAAGCAATACAAGCGATGTGCGACTCGGTGAGCCTGAGATAGTCTGTAGAAATATAAGCGTACCGCCAAGAAAGCTACTGGCGACTGTCACGACAAGTTTATAGAAGCCGCTTGCCTCGTTAGCTATGGTTTGCCAGACGCGATCGATTGAAACCCGCTCCGGTCGATCATGCTTTGGAACAACCATGTGACTCCTATAACGTTATGGGGCGAATACGAAAGAACAAACCGTCGCCGCTGGTCATCTGCAGCACACGACCTTCTGCATCCCCAATTATAGTCAACAGCGTAACATGGGGGGTTGAATATTTATACGCAATCACAAAATCGACTAGCAAATCCGTGGCAGTTGCTCGCCGACGGGCATGTCCACTATCCGCCAGCCGCCTATCCGCGTTTGCATCGTCACCATCCCCGGCTTATCCGCCACCGCCTCACCGATAATAGCCGCATCGCGGCCCAGCGGGTGCGCGCGCATTGCAGACAGCACCGCCTCGGCGGCCTCGCGGGCCACCGCCGCCACGAGCTTGCCTTCGTTGGCGACATACAGCGGGTCGATCCCGAGGATTTCACACGCTCCCGTCACGGGCGGTTTGACCGGGATATGCTCCTCGAAAATACGGATACCGACACGGGAACTTTCGGCCCACTCGTTGAGAGTAGCGGCCAGTCCGCCCCGGGTGGGGTCGCGCATGGCATTAGCGGCATTGCCGCTTTTTTTCAGGATAAGGGCTACAAGTTCGTGAAGGGCGGCGGTGTCGCTGACGATGGGGCTTTCGAACGCCAGCCCCTCACGCCGGGAGAGCACGGCCATGCCGTGGTCGCCGAGAGTGCCGCTTAATATAATGGCGTCGCCGGGGTGGACGTTGTCGGCGGCGATGGTGAAATCGTGTTCGACCAGTCCAATACCGGCGGTGTTGATAAAGAGCTTGTCGGCCTGGCCCTTGTTGACGACTTTCGTGTCGCCGGTGACAATCGTCACGCTCGCTTTTTCGGCGGCGCGCTGCATCGACAGGACAATCTTGTGCAGATCGTCAAGCGGCAGGCCTTCTTCGAGAATGAACCCCGCGCTCAAATATAGCGGCCGCGCCCCGCTCATGCAAATATCGTTGATGGTGCCGTTGACGGCCAGGTCGCCGATGTCGCCGCCGGGGAAGAAGATGGGGTCGACGACGAAAGAATCGGTAGTGAAGGCCAGGCGGCGGCCGGCGATATCGACCAGCGCCTGGTCGTCGAGCTTGTTCAGGGCGGGGTTGCCGAAGGCCGCTACGAAAAGTCTGTTGACCAGATCGCGCGAGAGTTTGCCGCCGCTGCCGTGGGCAAGCTGAATCGTGTCGAAATCGGAGATGGGCCGGGGGCAACTGCCAAAGCCGTCCGGGGTGAGGTTGTTCTTCATGTGCGGGCGTCCTTATCGTGTTGCTTGCCGCTGTCATCGTTGCCGCGCTGGTACCTGTAGTATGCGGCGCAGGCGCCCTCGCCGGATACCATCGTGGCGCCCAGCGGTGAGTGGGGGGTGCATTGTTTGCCGAAGGCGGGGCAGTCGGTTGGCTTTTTTCGTCCCTGCAGGACAAGGCCGCTGATACACTGGGGCGGCTCTTCGACCTCGATATCGGTCACGTCGAAAAAGGTCTCGGCATCGAAAGCGGCGTATTCGGGTTTGAGGCAGAGGCCGCTCCGGGCGATCTCGCCGAGGCCGCGCCACTTGCGGTCGGTGACCGTGAACACTTCGTTCACGAGTTGTTGAGCCTTCAGGTTGCCGTCGCGTTTGACCACCCGGGCGTATTTGTTCTCGACACGGGCCTGGCCTTTCTCGAGTTGTTTCACGGCGGCAAGGATGCCATCGAGCAGGTCGACCGGTTCGAACCCGGTGACGACTATCGGCACGCGGTATTTTTCGGCAATCGGCTCGTACGGTTTCCAGCCCGTGACGGTACATACGTGGCCGGCGGCCAGGTAGGCCTGCACCCGGTTGTCCGGCGACTCCAGCAGGGCGGTCATGGCCGGCGGCACCAGCACGTGAGAAACGAGCATGAAGAAATTGTCCAGGCCCTCGGCTTTTGCCTGCCTGACGGCCATGGCGGTCGTGGGGGCGGTGGTTTCGAAACCAACGCCGAAGAAGACGACCTTGCGGTGAGGATTTTCGCGGGCGATTCGCACGGCATCGAGGGGCGAGTAGACAATCCGCACGTCCCCGCCGAGCGATTTCACCACGAACAGATCGCGCCGCGACCCGGGCACGCGAAGCATGTCGCCGAACGACGTGAAAATAACATCGGGCAGAGCGGCTATGGCGATGGCCCGGTCGATCAGTTCCAGCGGCGTGACGCAGACCGGGCAGCCCGGACCATGCACCAGCTCGAGCATATCCGGCAGTAGCTGGTCGATAGCGTTTTTGATGATGGCATGCGTCTGGCCGCCGCAGATTTCCATGATGACCCAGGGGCGGGTGGTGGCCGCCCGGATTTCATCGAGGATTTTCCGGGCCAGGACCGGATCGCGATATTCGTCAAGGTATCTCATAACTCGTCAGCCGATGACCGGTCCTCATCTTCGTCAAGCGGCCGACCAAGCACATCAAGACCCTGCTCGGCGCTTTTTTCGGCCATCTCCCGCCACAGGGCGAGGGTCTTCTCGGCCTCGTCTTCATCGATGACATTAAGCGCGAAGCCGGCGTGAACGATCACGTACTGCCCGATCTCAACCTCCGGAGTGCACTCGAGACAGGCGGTGTTGACAGTGCCGGCATAGTCGATGCGCCCCATCCTGAGGCCGTTTTCCTGTGTTATTTCAATGACTTTTCCGGGTATGGCGAGGCACATTCAAGGCTGCTCCGTTTAAGGTGTTTTCTTCTGCCTGAGCACGGCGTCGGCGACCACGACCTGTCCCAGCGCCAGGCCGCCGTCGTTGGTCGGGACATGCCTGTGGCAGAGAACGTCGAATTTCTCATTTTCCAGCCGCTCGAGGATATATTCAAAAAAGCGTGCATTCTGAAAAACACCGCCGCTGAGACCGACCCGATTCAGTCCCGTTTCATCACGGGCAACTTTGACAGCGCTGATGAACAGCTCGGCCAGGCCGGCGTGGAACTTCGCGGCGATACCGCCGACGGGGTCGCCGTTCTTTAGATCATTTACGACCATTCTAATCAGCGAGTCAATAGCGATCGGGCCGCGTGCAGCCTTACCGAGGAGTGCACCCGTCGCGAGATCGTCAAGGGGCTGAGTTCCGGCGGCCATTTCCAGCATGATAGCCGCCTGGGCCTCGTAAGCGACT
>JAOUEU010000056.1 GCA_029858555.1 Candidatus Zixiibacteriota bacterium | reverse complement strand
GCCGGAAGGTCTGCCCATAAACTTCTACATTCTTGACGGACCGGGCGGCGGCGAACATCTGGGTTCGGTTTCTGTCGGTACCGGACCATATGCGGCCGTTACCAACAGCCAGGGTGTGGCGAGCGCCAGCATTCACTCCGGCACGGCACCGGGAACCATCCGTGTCCGGGCCCAGGCTTCGGATACGGTCCTGTCGACAGCCACGCAGATACTGATTTCGGCGGGGCCGCCGGTGTATGTCACGGTCTGCGTCGAGGAGTGCAATGTCCCTTACTGGGATATCTGCTGCGAGCAGGTAACGGTATCGGCCATCGTCTCCGATCTCTGGCTTAATCCCGTCAACGATTCGACGGTCGTCTATTTCAGTTGTGACGAGGGCACGATGAAGTCCCACGAGGAGCGCACCAAGGATCATGAAGGCGTAGCCTCCTCCGTCTGGATCTGCGGTCACAACATTGACACGGCCCCCAACGTGCTTCCCACGGACAGAGGCGCCGGTCGCGTACAGGTTATGGCTGAAACGTCGGGAGGCACGGTCGCCGATACCGGTTTCTTCTACAACTCGCATTTCCCGGCCGTTCTGAGTGTCACCGGGGCGCCGGCGTCGATGGATGCCGATGGTGAGGCCGAGGCGAGTGTCACGGTTTACGCGGTTGACCTGAACAACAACCCGGTGGCCAGCGGTACTTCCTTCAACGCGGAGGCGAGCTACCTTAATGTTGTGGGCGGTTCGTTTGAAGACGGTTGTTACTTCTCGAATGCCCGCGTCAAAATCACATCGACCACGCTCAAGAGAGACTATTCGCTTACCGGCGGCAATGACGACGGTATCGGCGCGGTGGACAACGTAGAGTACTGGTGCCCGGGCGGGGCCTCGGTGACATTCCCGGTGGTTCTGCTGACAGCCAAAGCATATACGCCTAACTGCTCCTTTAACGGGCAAACCTCGGCATCGCCCCTGGAAGTGGTGAACTTCAGCGCCATCATCACAGACCGCTACGGTAACCCGCTGGGCGATCACACCCTGGTGATGACGGCCAGCGACGGTGTCGTTACAGGCGGAACCCAGAGGACCAACGAGTTCGGTGAGGCTATCGGATTTGTCTGGACGGCTCCCAATTCCGCGGGTACCGCCACCATCACGATTACCGACACGGATCCCCGTGGCGGCATTATCCTGACGAAGATGGTGACCGTGGAAATCTAGACTATCTCTTTGATAAGTCCTTTTAGAGCCGCCGGGCGATGTCCGGCGGCTTTTTTGTGGGATAACCTCGGCGTCCGGCTATCGCGGCCCGAAGAATTGTCTTTGAAAACCACTGCCTGAAAACTAAATTGTACCCATGGCACCTGGTATCAAACTGGAAGCGGCCAGGCGCATTTCCATCGCTGATGCATTTCATCAAGCGGCTTTAAGACATTCTCATCGTATCGCCCTGAAAGCCGACGGCGGCCGGGGCAGAGAGTATACGTATGGAGAGGTCGATGCGCTGGTGGGCCGACTGGCCGCCGGTCTGGCGGCCGGGGGATATCTCAGCAAACGGGAGATAGGGCTTCTCAGTGAAAACCGTCCGGAGTGGGGTATCACTTATCTGGCCGTTCAGCGGGCCGGCGGCACGGTGGTGCCGATCGATCCCGGCCTCAAAGAGAGCGAAATAGACTATATTATAGAGCATGCCGGTTTGCGGGTCGTCTTTTGTTCCGAGAGTTGTGAGAAACTGCTCAAGGGGGCGGGATCGGATCTGACGGTTATTTCATTCGGGGCCGATTCCCTTCATCCATGGCGTTCGGTGATGAGCGTGGATTCCGCGCCTGCCGGGCCGGCCGGCGATGATGTCGCGGTGCTCATTTACACATCCGGCACCACGGGCGCCCCGAAGGCGGTAGAATTGACCCACCGAAACATCCTGGCCAATTTCGAGGGCATTGATGATGCCTTTGCTTTTGATCACAACGACACGTTTCTCTCGGTTCTGCCTCTGCATCATACTTTCGAAGCCACGTGCGGCTTCATCACGCCCCTCCTGTCGGGGGCAACAGTGGTCTACGGCCGGTCGCTGAAGTCGAAGGACATCAAGGAAGACATCGGGCATAACGGCGTGACCGTCATGTGCGGCGTGCCGCTGCTCTTCGAGAAGCTGTACCATTCGGTCAGGCGGAAAATCTCCTCGGCTTCGTTGGTCAGACGGGTGACATTCAATGTACTTTACCATATATCGGCCATCGGGTGGCGGTTCAACCTTACACCCGGTCGGCGGCTATTCGCCGGGATGCGGCGACAAGCCGGGCTGGAGACAGTACGTATATTCGTTTCCGGCGGGGCGCCCCTGCCGCCGAATATTGCCGCCTTCTTCAACTATATCGGTTTCAATTTTTTTCAGGGCTACGGCCTGACGGAGTGCTCGCCGGTGGTGTCGACCAATCGTTTCGGGAGTATGGAATTCGGCTCGGTCGGCCCGCCGCTGCGCAACGTGGAACTGAAAATTCTGGAACCTGATTTCGAGGGGATCGGTGAGATTGTTCTTAAGGCCGAGAGCGTCACGCCCGGCTACCGCAACAACCGGGAAGGGACAGCCGAGCTTATCCGGGACGGGTGGCTGCATACGGGTGATATGGGCAGATTCCGGCGGGGTCATCTCTGGATCACGGGGCGCAAGAAGAACGTGATAATCTCCGCCGCCGGTAAGAACATTCACCCCGAGGAACTCGAAGAAAAGCTTCTCGATTCCGCGCTTATCATGGAAGCCGTGGTTTTCGGGCGCAAAAAAGAGAGCAAACAGGGCGAAGAGGTGCGGGCCGTCATCGTGCCGGACTGGGAGCAGATGCGCAGCGATTGTGCCATCTCCAGGGACAATCCCGACTGGAACCGGGTGTACGCAGTAATAGGCGAGGAAATCAAGCGACTCAACGCTGCCGTTGCTGAGTACAAAAGAATAACCGCCTTTGACGTACAGCTTGAAGAGTTGGACAAAACTTCGACGAAGAAAGTGAGACGCAGTCTCTACAGGTAGCAGGAAATATGGTAGTAACCGATGAAATCAGGTTCAAGACCAGCGGCCCGGGGGATATGGTCGACATTACGCCGCAGATGCACGAGGCGGTTATCAAATCGGGGGTCGGCTCGGGTACGGTGACGGCCTTCGCGCCGGGCTCGACCACCGGCATCACCACCATCGAATATGAGCCGGGCCTGCAGAAGGACCTGCCGGAACTGATGGAGAAACTGGTGCCGTCGGACCGACCCTACGAGCATGACAACACCTGGCATGACGGCAATGGTTTTTCGCATCTGCGCTCGGCCCTGGTGGGACCAAGTCTCACGGTGCCGTTCGTATCCGGGAAAATGCTCCTGGGCACGTGGCAACAAGTGGTGTTTCTGGAGTTTGACAACTGGGCCCGCTCCCGCACAATCATCCTTCAAATAATGGGCGAATGAGGCAGTTATGAGAATTCAGGCGTTGGCCAGGGAAGGCGGCAAACTGCGTTTTATCGATCAAACCAAACTGCCGCTGGAACTGGAATACCGGGAGGTCGGCGACTATAGAGAGATCATCGAAGCCATAAAAGAGCTTCAGATTCGCGGGGCGCCGGCTATCGGTATTGCCGCCGCGTATGGTCTGGCGGTCGCCGTCGAGCAGCACGGCGAGTTCAAATTCGACCACCTGCGGCAGGTGGCGCAACAGTTCAAGGAGGCACGGCCCACCGCCGTCAACCTGGCGTGGGCGGTCGACCGGGTGATAAGATTCGTCGAGGGCGAGCAGCCGACCACGTTTGCGGCGGCGCGGGACCTGCTGTGGGCGGAGGCGGAGGCCATTCATACCCAGGACCGCATGATGTGCGCGGCCATCGGCCGCCACGGGGCGGAACTTATCGGCCCGAAGGCCACCATCCTGACCCACTGCAACACCGGGGCGCTGGCTACCGGCGGCATCGGCACCGCCCTGGGCATCATCTATACCTGCGTCGACCAGGGCAAGAAAATCCGCGTTTACGCCGACGAGACGCGGCCGCTTCTGCAGGGCGCACGCCTGACCGCCTGGGAACTTCAGCAGGGGGGCATCGACGTCACCCTCATCACCGACTCCACGGCGGGGATGCTGATGCAACAGGGGAAAATCGACTATGTGCTGGTCGGGGCGGACCGGATCGCCAAAAACGGGGACGTGGCCAACAAAATCGGCACCTATTCGCTGGCGGTCCTGGCGAAGGCGCACGGGGTGCCGTTTTACGTGGCGGCGCCGACGTCGACGTTCGATCCCAAAATAGAGTCGGGGGATGAGATTCCGATTGAGGAGCGCTCGGCGATGGAAGTGACTGACAGCTTTGGCCGCCGTACGGCACCATATGATATTGCGGTATATTCGCCGGCGTTCGATATCACACCCGCCGAGTATATCACCGCCTACATCACGGACCAGGGGGTGAAGGAGGGGTAGGGGGCAGTGGCCGATTCAGTGCTTTGGATTCGATACTTTCGTTTGGCACGATAGCGCCGGGGAAAAGGGAAATCGCGCCTGATTACACTTCCGCCGGTCGCAGGTGGGCCCGGTACTCCGGTTTTTCCTTCAAGTAGCACAGGGCCATAACTGCCGCCATCAGGGCCGCCACGAGTTTAAATAACATCAGCAGAACAAAAACGGTTAGTCTCACGTCCGGAAGATCGTCGGCCGGAATGAGATTGGCCAGGAGCCAGCCCTTTTCGGTGGCGAGGCGGAACAGGTTGGTCAGACCCCAGAGGGCAAAGGCGGTCGTCGTCCCGATTCTGATAACATGGCGGACGGTGGGGCGGACGCCGACTTCTGTTTTCGGGTCAAACTTCCAGAAGGCCACGGCCACCAGTATGGCTGCAAACGCCGAGGTCAGGTCGTCGGCATACAGCATGATTGACATAACTACCGGGGACTGGGCGGCCGCGGCGGCCAGTCCCACGAAGAAGGTCAACAAGCCCAGCGTTTTTGCGGTCCAGGCTCTGGTCAGGGCTGTTTCCGGGTAGACGCGGATCAGGTGCCAGGCTCGGACCAGGAAATAGGTGGAGGCAAATGATACGCAGGTTCTGATAATCAGGGCGGCGTTTGCCAGATCCTGATAATTGTCGGCGTTTTGAAGAAAATGCAACAGCGGCTCCATGACAATTCGTGTCAAATACGATATCGTCATCAGCAGCCAGGTGTACGCCATGTTCCTGAGAAAACGCGCATCTTGCAGCACCTCCACCAAATGCAGGAATATAAAGAAGGAAATGAGCATTAAGGTGACGTGCAGGCCGTGAGAAAGAACGGCGGCGAACAGACTTGCAAGGCTATCCATGGTGTTCCCCTCTCATGTGATGTATTGCAGCTAATAGTTTATTGTATTCGGGTAGTCCCTTAACCTAATATTAATAAGTAACTCCATTTTTGCGGTTATGCAAGTCTTTTGCGGCTCGCTTTTGCAGGACAGCAAAATGGCGTCTGTTTTCCCCCACTTTAAAGTTGCTTTTGGGGCGGCCGATAATTATAAAGATGGGCAGGATTTGGAAGTACCAACCGATGCGGAAGAACAAGACCAAAAAGAAGGCCGTCAAAGCCCTCAACTACGACCTTTTTCGTATCGATAAGCATGCGCCTCCGGCTCCGGCTACATTATATACCGAAATCCGTGAACATGCCGAGCGGACCACTGTCTATACGCCGCCCGAGCCGGAAGCGACGGTGGCGACGCCCCTGCCGGAGGTGGCGGAACTTTACCTGCGTTACGACCAGTTCAACTGGCTTTATTTCCGGGGGCGACTGCCGCAGGTGCGGATTGAGTACTCGGGCAGAATGATGTCGGCCGGGTCGTACGACCGCCGAGCGAAGTTGATCAAAGTCGGCCGCAAGTATCACGAGATATTCCCGGGCGAGTTGAACGATACGCTCAAGCACGAGATGATTCACATCATCCATTACAATCATAGCGCGGCTTTCAAGGCCGAAGCCGCCCGAATCGGGGCGTCGGTCAAGGCCAGCCTGCACCCGGCGCTGTCACGACCGCCCCGGTATATATATGGCTGCCCGCAATGCGGCATGGAGTACCCGCGTCAAAAGCGCCTGGTGATGTCGTCGTGCGGCAAGTGCTCTCCGGGAGGGCGGTTTGACGCCCGCTACAAACTCAGGCTGCTCAGGTCTAAAAAACGGGGCATCTGACGTTCGAGCGGCAATCGCCGTCGGGAGTCGGACAACGGCCGGAATCACATTCAAAACACCGGAACATTGCAGGGTATCGTCGGTTATAGTGATCTTGCGAGCAGTGTCGGCGTACGAAATTCAGCGGCCGTCGGTGGTGCTCAAGAGTCGAAGTGAGGGGTCTGTGCGGGGTTAAGTCAATATTGCTAAATGTCTTGCGATGAATGTCGATATTATAGACAGGCTGACTCCGGCTCGGATGCGAAATGAGGAGTTTTTTGGGGTTTCTGTTGACAAATGAGGAAAAGTGCCTATATTTGAAGACTTTTTGAGATTTGTGGAGTGCCAAGACTAAGGGTTGGAAATGAAGACGTTTATACCAAAAGTAGATCCGAGCAAGCGGAAGTGGCATGTTTTGGACCTGGAGGGCAAAATACTCGGTCGGGCAGCGGTCAAGGTGGCGAATGTCCTGAGAGGTAAGAACAAGCCGATTTTCACGCCGCATCTCGACACCGGCGACCATGTCATCGCGATCAATGCCAAAGGCCTGAGGGTGACCGGGAAACTGAAACCACAACAGATGAATTACCATCACTACTCGGGATATCCGGGCGGAATGACGACGATAACGTTCGCCCAGCTCATGCAGAAAAAGCCGGAGGATGTTTTTGTCCACGCGGTGCGGCGGATGCTTCCCAAAAACCGCCTGGGGCGGAAGATGCTCAAGAAACTCCACGTGTATGCCGGCCCGGACCATCCGCATCGGGCCCAGAAACCGGAAACTTTAGAGCTTAGCAGAGATAGATAAGGTTTATGACGGAAAAGACAGGTGTTTCGGCTACGGGCCGTCGCAAAGAGGCCGTAGCTCGAGTGGAACTGATGCCGGGCTCCGGCGCTTTCACCATCAATAAGTACGAGTTGAGGGAGTACCTTACGCGCGATACTCTTGTTCAGCACGCGGTGCAACCCCTCGAAATCACCGATATGACGGGTAAGGTGGACATCCGCTGCGTCACGCGAGGCGGCGGCATCTCCGGACAGGCAGGGGCCGTGCGTCTGGCGGTAAGCCGGGCGCTGGTCAAGCTGGATCCGGATCTGCACCGGATGCTGCGCAAAGGCGGTTTTCTGACCCGCGATCCGCGTGAGGTGGAACGCAAGAAGTATGGTCGGCCGAAGGCGCGCAAACGGTTCCAGTACTCGAAGCGATAATCATTCATCCCTGCCCGGGCAGGGAAATAAACAATCCCGTTCGATCCGGCCGACGGTCCCACTATCCACGGGTACGGCGCGGAGATGACGACGGGGTAACGACAAACCGTTAAGCAAGGGGATCCCATGATCTCAGCAAGAGTCAAGGAGCTTCTCGAGGCCGGGGTTCATTTCGGTCATCAGACCCGCCGCTGGAACCCGAAGATGAAGCCGTTCATATTCACGGCCCGCAACGGCATCTATATCATCGACCTCCACAAGACCATCACCGCGCTGGACCGAGCCGGCCTGAAGATAAAAGAGGTTGTCAGTCGGGGCAAGGGTGTCCTTTTTGTGGGCACCAAGAAACAGGCCAAGACGGTCATCGAGGAAGAAGTCGCGAAGTGCGGCGGCTTTTACGTCACCGAGCGCTGGCTGGGCGGCATGCTGACGAATTTCAATACCATCAAGCAGTCAATCAAGAAGCTCAAGGACATCGAGCGCATGGCCGAGGACGGCACGTTGACGAAATTCACCAAGAAGGAACGGGCGCGGATAGAGCACGACGCCGAAAAACTTCAGAAGGTCCTCGGCGGCATCAAGGACATGAATTATCTTCCGGGCCTGGTGGTGATCGTGGACGCCAAGAAGGAAAAAATCGCGGTGGCGGAAGCCTCCAAGCTCGGCATCCCGATTATCGCCATCCTTGACACCAACGCCGACCCGGATCCGATTGATTTTCCGATCGCGGGTAATGACGACGCCATCAAATCGATCCGGATCCTGATGAAACAGCTGGTCAACTCGGCGGTGGAGGCCCGGAGAGGCATCACCCAGGACATAATCGAAGCGGCTGTCGACCAAGACCGTCGAGTTCAGACGACCACCTACACATCGGACACAAACGAAGTTGATGAAAGCACTAACAGTTAAGAGGATACAGCTCCATGCAGATAACAGCGAAGATGGTCAAAGAGCTTCGGGACAAAACCGGGGCGGGGATGATGGACTGCAAAAAGGCCCTGACGGAGGCGGCGGGCGATTTTGGCAAAGCAGTCGATTACCTGCGGAAAAAAGGGATCACCAAGGCGGCGGCGCGGGCCGGCCGGGCGACCGGGGAAGGAATTATAGCGACTTACGTTCATGCCGGCGATAAGCTGGGTGTGATGGTGGAAATCAACTGCGAGACCGACTTCGTGGCTCGCACGGACCAGTTCAAGGCTTTTGGCAAAGATGTGGCCATGCATATCGCGGCATCGGCTCCGCTGTGCGTGGGCCGGGAAATGGTCGACTCCGCTCTTCTGGAAAAGGAGAGGGAGATCTACCGGGAGCAGGCCGCCAAAGAGGGCAAGCCTGAAAAGATTCTCGATAAAATAGTCGAAGGCCGTATCGAGAAGTATTATTCAGAAGTCGTGCTTCTGGAGCAACCGTTTGTCAAAGACAGCGACAAGTCGGTCGGTTCTATCTTGAAAGAGATAATCGGCGCGCTTGGAGAAAACATTATCATCAAACGGTTCGCTCGTTTCAGATTAGGTGAATGAAATGGACTCCGACTTACCGTCGCCCGTCTTTAAAAGGGTTATCCTGAAACTCTCCGGCGAGGCCCTGCTGGGCTCCGGGGAGTTCGGCATCGACCCTGTGACGGTCCAGTCTATTTGCCAACAAATCAAAGACATACAAAAGCTCGGTGTCGAAATCGGCGTCGTCGTGGGCGGCGGCAACATTTACCGTGGGCTGAGAGCTTCCAAAGAGGGCGTGGACCGGGTTACCGGGGACAACATGGGGATGCTGGCTACGGTCATAAATGCCCTGTCAATGATGGATACCCTGGAGAGGATGGGCATTTTCACACGCGTCATGTCGGCCGTCGAAATCGCCGCCTTTGCCGAGCCGTACATACGCCGCCGGGCGGTGCGACATATGGAAAAGGGTCGGGTGGTCATTTTTGCCGCCGGTACGGGTAACCCCTATTTCAGCACCGACACGGCCGCTTCCCTGCGGGCGATGGAGGTGGGCGCCGAGGTTCTGATCAAAGCCACCAATGTCGACGGCGTGTACTCGGCCGATCCCAAGGAAGACGCCAAGGCGGTCTTTTTCCCCGAATTGAGTTACATGGATGTCCTGACCCGGGAGCTCCGCGTGATGGACCTCACGGCGATATCGCTATTGAAGGACAATCGGATTCCGGTGCGGGTGGTAAACCTCATGAAACCCGGAAACCTGATGAGGGTGATACTCGGGGAGAATGTGGGCACGCTGATCTCATGAGAATGTTGTAGTCAGTAATGTTGTAGATAGAGGAGGTTTGTGATGCTGGAGGCAGTCTACAAGGAAATCAGGGAGCATATGCACAAGAGCGTGGAGGCCATCTCGCGTGAATTCGCGGCCGTACGCACCGGCAAGGCCTCGATACATCTGCTTGATACGGTCAGAGTTGAGGCCTACGAAACCGTGATTCCTCTTAATCAACTGGCTTCAGTGACGGCACCCGAGCCGCGTCTGCTGGCGATACAGGCGTTCGATAAGTCCACGGTGAGTAATATCGTCAGAGCCATCCAGGTAGCCGACCTGGGGCTAAACCCGGTGGTCGATGGTCAGATGATACGCATCCCGATACCGGCGCTGACGGAAGAGCGGCGCAAGGAACTGGTCAAGCACTGCCGACATATCACCGAGGAAGGCCGCGTGGCGGCGCGCAATATTCGTCGTGAGGCCAACGAACGGCTCAAGAAGATGCAAAAGGACAAAGATATTTCCGAAGACCAGGAAGCCGACGGTCATGATGAGGTGCAAAAGATCACCGACGAGGCCATCAAAGAGATGGAAAGGCTGCTGGAGGCTAAGGAAAAAGAGGTGATGGAAATCTGACCGGGATAGCCGGCCGGTCGCCGGCGGTTCCTGTTTTTCTGGTGTGATATGACCCGGCCATGCGGCCGGGTTTTTTTTGGGCCGCACCGTCGCGGCCGGCTACCGGCCACCGGGAAGCGCGGACGCAGTCGTACGGCCGCCACAATGGTGGCGGCACCGGGCGTGTGAGGGCAAAGACGTATGCGGACCGCGGCGCTGGTCAGCCGGGGTAACTACCGTCGATGTAAGCTTTGAGGTAGCGGTTTTCGATTTCCATGTCCTTCATCTGGGATTTGACGACATCGCCAATGGAAATCAGCCCGATAAGTTTCTCGCGCTCGACAACAGGCACGTGGCGTATGCGATTCTCGGTCATGAGTCCGGAAATGTAGTTGATATCGTCCTCGGCCAAACCCACGATGAGTTCGGTGGTCATCAACTCCTCCACGGTGTGTTTTTGGAAGTCGTCAAGGCCACGGTAGATCGCTTTGAATATATCCTTGTCGCTGACGATACCGACGAGTTGCTGCGCGTCGTCGAGTACAATCAGGCAACTGATCTTATGGTCAATCAGTATTCGCATGGCCTCGACCAGCCTGGTAGACGGTCGGACGGCGATTACTTCCCGGCCTTTCTTTTCGAGTACTTCTCGCACCAGCATATTATAACTCCCTGATAGGGTGATGTTTAAACCACTATTTCAAAGTGCGGTCAGGCTGAGTCTCGGATGCGAATTTTTGACCGAAATGCCCGGTTGGATTTGTACTTTATAAATACTATATTTACGGCGGACATGTCAATCAAAAAATGTGACAGATTTTGTCGGCTATCCTTGGCAGCGCTGTTGGTGATTTCCATATCCGCAGCGGATGTTATCTCGGAAACCGATCCGGTTTTGGATTTTTATCTTGATCGCGCCGGAGCGGTCTTTGCGAGCCGCGATCCGGTGGAAACAGGTATAACTTATTCCTTTACAGCTACGTCCTACTATAAAAACGTCAGTCATGACGGAAGTGTTGGGAAGATTGATTCGGCGGCCGTCGTCTATTTTTTCAGCTTTGGCCAGCTGGACTCCCAGAAGACGATTTACGAGACCGCCGACAGGTTCCAGGCAGTGGACTTCTCCGTTCCCAACGTTTTCCGGGATGAGTATCTGTTCAGCTTCTTCCCCAACGATACCGGCGGCTCCGAGTTGACGATAGGCTTCGATTCTGATTCGGTCGAGAGCCCGGCGCCGGTGGGGCTGGCTGTAATCGACCGGGAGCGGTATACGTTGCGACAGTTACTGCTGTATTATCCCCACCAGAAGGGTCATCGCCGCTATTCACGCACGCTACGGTTTGTGGACTTCGAGGGGAGGATATTCCCCGATTCGATGGCGGTGGTGGGCGCCAAGTACGGTGTTTTTTCCACCGACCACTACCGGCTCGAGACCAGAGTCGAGGATTTCCGGATTCAGCGCCGGTAGCGGTCACTCTAATTCAGGGGATGGCTCGTCCATAGTACCAGAGGTTTGTGGCGGACAAGAGCAGCGACGACAGGGACCCGCCTATTAGAACTTGCCAACACAGCCGGGGCGATATAACTTTCTATTTATGGCGGAAAAGTTGGATCAGATTAAGAAAACAATCTGTGCGCGAACGGAACTCATCCCTGCCCACGTGGCCATTATCATGGACGGTAACGGCCGGTGGGCGGCACAGCGTCACAAGCCACGGACATTCGGTCACGAGGCGGGCGTCAGAGCCGTAAAGGAAGTGGTCAAGGCGGCTTCGGAGATAGGCATAAAGTACCTGACGTTGTATACCTTTTCATCCGAGAACTGGAAGCGGCCGCGCAGGGAGGTGGCGGCACTGATGACCCTTCTGACGCGAACCACCCGTAGGGAGCTTGACGAACTGATCAAGAACGACGTGAAACTGATCACGACCGGTCGCATCGACGGCCTGTCGACAGGCCGCCGAAAGGTTTTGACCGATGCTGCGGAGAAGACGCGGAATAACAAAGGCCTGGTTTTGAACCTGGCCCTGAATTATGGCGGTCGCAAGGAGATACTGGACGCGGTGAAGGGGATCGCCAACGCCACCAAGGCCGGCCTGCTGGATATTTCCGACATCAACGAAGAGCTTTTCTCAGACTTTTTGTATACAGCCGATATTCCCGATCCCGATCTTCTCATTCGTACTTCCGGGGAGATGCGCATCTCCAATTTTCTTTTGTGGCAGACGAGTTACACCGAGTTGTATATAATCGACACCCTTTGGCCGGATTTCGGCAGGCAGGAGTTGTTTGAGGCCGTCGCCGACTATCAGCGGCGCGAGCGGCGATTCGGCAAAGTCAGCAAACAAAGGGAGAAATGAGCAGAAACCTGGTCGCCCGTATCGCCGTGGCAATCGTGGCTATCCCGGTTATCCTCTGGATATGCTACCGGGGCGGGATCTGGCTGTTTGGCATGGTTCTGCTTTTTGCCCTTGTAGGCGCGGTTGAGTTCCTCCTCAACGAAGGACTCAGGCCGCGCGGTCTGCTCTTCTGGTTGAGCCTGTTGGGAGTCGGCCTTCTTCTCGCCACCCGTTACCGTCCGGCCACCGAAGCGGCAGGGATTCTGCGCGACGACACGCTTCCGGTGATGATTGCTCTTTTCCTCGTGACGGGGATGGTTCTGGCCACCGGCCGCCTTTCTCCGCCGGAGTTGTTCAGGCGGCACGGACGGCTCATGTGGGGAATGCTTTACATCGGCTTGTTGTACCCCTGTGTGTATCTTGTCGGTGCGGAACTGGGCCGCCCGGCTACGCCTTTTGCGGGGGGGGATTTGCTTTTATTCCTGTTCGGATTGCTCTGGGTCGGTGACACGGCCGCCATGGGTACCGGAAAATGGCTGGGCAGGCACAAGCTGGCGCCGTCGGTGTCCCCCAACAAGACTATCGAAGGATTCATCGGCGGTCTGGCGGGAGCACTGGCCATCGGGGTAGTGATGCATTTCTGGAGACTGCCGCAACTGGCTCTGGTTCATGTCCTGTCGCTGGCGCTGGGTTGCTCGGTTTTTGGTCAGTTGGGAGACCTGGTCGAATCGATGTGGAAGCGGTCGCTGCAGATCAAGGATTCCTCGTCGATTATTCCGGGGCACGGGGGGGTTCTCGACCGGTTCGACTCGCTCTTATTCGCGGCGCCGTTTATGTACTACTACCTCAGGATAGTGGTGCTGTGAAAGTCGTGGATTTCTTCTTTGCGGCACGGCCGCTGTTGCACCTGCCGATCTGGTCAATTTACCTGTGCTCGCTCCATTACCATTTGAGAATAAGCGGCGGCCTGTTCGAGTGGTCCGACGCGGGGATGATGGCCTGCCTGAGCCTGATGGTGTCGGGGGCCTATTTTTTGAACCAGATACACGATTTCGAGGGCGACTGCATTAACCGCAAGCTGGGATTTCTGCAAAGGGGTTTCATCAGCAAGAGGCAGATGCAGATCGCTTACGTCGCGGTATCGCTTCCGGCGCTGGCCCTGTCACGGCTGTTTTCGCCTTTCGCCCTGGTGACGTTCGCCCAATTCTTTCTGCTCGGTTTTCTTTACTCGGCGGCGCCGTTCAGGCTTAAGGACAGACCAATCTGGGGGATGCTGGTCAATGCCTACAGTTTCGGCTGGCTGGTGACGTTCATGGCCATGCCGGAAATGAACGTACACAATGCCGGAATGCTGGGTTGGGATAACCCCTTCTATTTCTTTTTTGCCGTCGCAGCAGTGCATATTCTAACCACCATTCCCGATCGTAAAGGTGACCTGGCCGCCAGAAAGATGACCGTGGCAGTATGGCTGGCGCCGGTAACAGCCCGGTTGCTGGCCCTGGTTCTTATGCTAGTTTCTGCCTTTGTAGCCTGGCGAAGTGGCCACGCGCTGCTGATAACAAGCTCACTCCTTTCCGTTCTGCCCCTGCTGGCGGCGGCGGTGCGTCCATCGGAAAAAGCGGATCTGCTGGCGGCCAAAGCGCCGATTCTGCTCCTGACGCTGCTGGCAGCATACTTCTTCTGGGGCTACCTGCTGTTTGTTGTTGCCCTGGTAATCCTCAGCCGGATATATTTCGCCAAGAGGTTCAGATTGGTATATCCGAAGCTGGCGTGATGATATTCAGGATGACATCCCTTGTCTGTCTGTTGCTGGTCGGTTGCAGCCCCTATCCACGCTACCGGCCCGGCGGCCCGGAGACGCCTCCGGTGGCGCAGTCACCCCAGGGGCAATACACGACCAACGATTATATTAGGCTGGGGGACATTATCCAGTCGTACCTGGGCAGGCCCTACCGGGGAGCCTCGAAGTATGCGGAAGGGATCGACTGCTCGCTTTTTGCCCGCGAAGTATTTGCCAAGTTCAACAGAATTGAGTTGCCGCGAACCGTAAAGGATCAGTTTAAAGCGGGCCGCGAGATAAGCCGCAAACTGCTGAAGTATGGTGACCTGGTTTTTTTCAAGACGGATCGGAACCAGGTGTCGCACGTCGGCATTTATGTAGGCTACAACGAGTTTGCGCACGCCACGACGACGAATGGAGTCATCATCACCAGCATGAGAGAGCGTTATTGGGCCGACTGCTTCGTCGGCGCACGCCGTATACTTAATTAGCCCCTTTCCGATTTTCACCCCGCGGCAAGAGCGGTTGTTATGATTGAACGAACGTTACAGATAGAACTGAAGCTCAAGAACCTGCCGACTTCTCCCGGCGTCTACATGTTTAAGAGCGGCGGTGACAAGATTATATATATCGGTAAAGCCAAGAACCTCCGCAACAGGGTCCGGACATACTTTCAGGCCTCGGGGCGGTTTGACCCCAAGACCGAGCGCATGCTGTCACGAGCCGTTGATTTCGACCTGATGGTCACCGCGAGTGAAATCGAGGCCCTCATTCTCGAGGCCAACCTGGTCCGCGAGCACAAGCCGCGCTACAACGTGGCGTTGAAGGACGATAAGCACTTTCCCTATATCAAGATTACCAACGAGCCGTTTCCCCGGGTTCTGATTGTCCGCCGGGTGGAAAAGGACGGCGCCACCTACTTTGGTCCCTATACGAATTCCAAGGGGATGCGGCGGACGGTGGAATTTCTATCGCGATTGTTTACCATCCGCACGTGCAACCTGGTGATTCCGGGGCCGGAAGGAAAGTCATACAAGGTCTGCCTCGATTACAGCATCAAGCGCTGCGGGGGTCCGTGTGAGGGATT
>JAOUEU010000055.1 GCA_029858555.1 Candidatus Zixiibacteriota bacterium | reverse complement strand
CCATTGCCTCTGCCCGGAAAGACCATCCAGGGCCACCAGTTGCCCGCCGCTGTGACCGACATACACCTGGTCATCGCAGACGGCCGGGGCGGTCCAGATCGGCCCTGCCAGTCTGACTTTCCACCTCACCTGTCCGTCACCGGGGTCGATGGAAAAGACATTTCCGCCAACGTCGGCGCCATAAACGTGTTCACCGACCGCCACCGCATTCACCATGGGACCGTCCGCATCCACGCGATACAACTCCGATCCGTCCGCTGCCGAAACAACATACAGCGTACCGTTGTTGGCAGGTTGAAATATCTTCCCATCTCCATATGCCGGCGGCGCCGTGAAACGGCTGTCGGACCGGTAACTCCATTGAACTTCACCCGTGTACAGGTCAAGAGCCGTCAAAACACCGTCTCCGGAACCGATTATCAATCGGTCACTGACTATTATCGACCCGAAAACAGCATCCTTTACCGGCCTTTCCCATACCACGTGGCCGCTATGGAGGTTCCTGCAGTACAGAACATCGCGTCTGGGCGCTATCGCAAAAAAAGCCAGGCTGTCTGCCACGACAAGACCTGTCTGGGGATTGCTTTTTGATTTTATATAGCCCTGGTACCGACCGGTAACCAGGTCCAGGAATTTTATTCGGTTCTTTGCCCCGGGGTAAACAAGGCTTCCGTGAGCTATCGTCAACGGAGCGGAAGGCTTGTCATTCGACTTGTATTCCCACAGAATGTCGAGTTTTCCGTCAAAACTGCCTCTGCCGATCGCCCCGGTGGCCGCCAGGTCTCCGCGATAATACGGCCAGGGCGACTCCTGCGAGGCCTGCCGGGATAGGTGGTACTTGTGCGTGCAACCCAGGGTCCCAAAAACCAGTAATATCAAGCACGTTCCTATGCGTACCGGTGACATTAGAAGTTCCACCCAAAAAAGAAGTCAAAATCGGTTGTGTTGCTGATCGTTTCGAAGTCGGTAGTGCGCGTAAAATCAAAACGCAGCACTACAAAATAGCCCAGCGAAACCCGAATCCCACTGCCGAAGGACCCCAGGAACTGGTCGAACTCATCGTCCCAGGCCGACCCGACGTCGAAGAAAAGAGCCCCACGGATACCGCTGAAACCCAATCCCCCGAACGGAAACCCGATTAAAAGGTTGTCTATCAGCGGGAAGCGCAGTTCGTTGGAGGCAAAAAGCACGTTTCTGTTATAGAAGGCCCGGCGGTCAAAGCCCCGAAATGACCAACTGCCGCCGAAATAAATCCGCCGTGGTTCCGGGCCGCTCGAGGTGTAAGCGAACAGACGGTTGGCAAAGGCCGAATACCGCCCCAGGCGCAAATAATGTCGGATATCGGCCATGACCAAGCGACTGAAATTGTCCAGACCTTCCAACGAGTTGGTCACGCCGAAGGTAAGGTTATATCGTCGACCCTCAATCGGTCCGGTAAAATCCCAGAGCGAATTGTCATAGACCCAGCTTACATAGTTGCTGACCAGGAAAGCCTCCCGGGAGGGTCGTCCGAACCGCAAATCCCGCTTGGAGTACCGCGCCAGAGTGGTGAAGTCTACGCGCGCGAACTTCGAAAACGGATAGCTGAACAGACTGATAAGGCCGGCTTCCCGCTGATAATAATAATAGTCAAAATCGTTGTAATACTCATCATATAGATGATAGGCTCCCAGACCCCAGTTCAACTGACGCTCGCGATTGACATAGGTTATGCCGAAGTTGAAGGACTCCACCAGTTGATCCCTCGTCTCGGCCGTATTTGTCAGGAGAAAGTACACCGAACGGTTTCCCAGAACGTCCGAGATAGCGGCCTGAAAACCGCCGATAGAACCGTAAACGGGATCGTAGCCAATAGAGGACTGGGCAATATCAAAGGAGTAATCCGTGTCATACTTGATGGCCGTGTTGCGGGTTTCTCTGTCGATAACGCGCGGTCGCCACGTGCTCAGCACCTGAGCAATCCGCTGGGGCACTGGCTCCGGCGCGGCGATCGTCTCCATCTCATATATCTGAAATCCAAGGTCCTGGTAGCCGGTATAAGTCAACCGCTTCCCGTCTGCCGTCAGGCGCGGATCCAGCGCACCGGTTACAAAAGTCGACTGGCGTGTCAATTGACCTTCGTGATCAAGAAGGTAAAGGTTGAACGTTCCCTCCCGGTCGGAAGAAAAATAGATGCCGCGATCCGAATCGACCGGCGCCGTGTCACGGGACTTGCCGAAAGTGAGCTGTCTGATCGTGCGGGTGGCAAGATTCATGGCAAACAGGTTCAGGGCACCCTGCGGCCCGTCACCACCGCGGTCGGAGGCGAAAATGATTTCACTGCCGTCGACCGAAAACGTCGGGTCGGTATTATAGTAAATATCATCGGTGAGAAGTTCGTAGCTGCTGTCGGTCAAGTCGAGAATGTAAAGATCCGAAAAACCGCTCACCTTCACCCCCGAGAACACAACCCGGGTTCCGTCCGGTGAAAAGCGCGGCGAACGCGAGGCCACCAGGTCCTCAAACTCGAATCGCCGTATGACCCTCTCCACGTTCAGGTCATATACATAAATTACATCTTTTTCCTTGGACTTGGAGGAGAATACGACCAGGCCCGAATCGTTAGCGTCGATGCCCGAGCGCAGCAGGTACAGCGATTCAAAATCGGAAGAGCGTTCCCCTTTTACGAGCGTTCGCACGGGCTTTTCGTCGTTTGCCAGGGGCTTCATATAAATACCGGTATAGCCCATCCGATTGGCCATGAAGACGACCCAGTCTCGCATGCCGCGACCATCGTCCCAGCGAATAGGCACCGCCTTGACGCAGTAACCCTCCTGCGTTATCCGCTCCGATTCCATCCGGGGAAGGCCCTTTGCCTGTAACTCGGGGAAGTATTTCTTTTTCAGGGCATATTCCCACTTTCTTGAAAGCGTCTCCAGATCGTCCCCGATGGTAAGCTTCAGCACCTCTTCGAAATTTTTGCCCTTATGCCAGTTTTCGTATATCTGCAACACCTTGTCGGAGCCATAAGCGGAGTCGATAAAGTGTACGATCGACTCGCCCAGCTTGTACATGAAATAACTTCCCTGGACCCGCCACAGGTTGGGAATCGTAAAGAGTTTGTTGTTGAGAACCATATCCTTGATGATCATGTCCGCCTCTGAATCCCAATCCTTTGACCAGAACTCGGCCTGGCCCTCGATGAGCCACAGCGGCGGCATCCCGTAACGGAAGCGTTGGCGCCGGTCAATGTTTGCATCGAGCTTGGAAATCTGGAAAACGTGCACGACCTCGTGGCGGATGACGTGCTCGAAATCATAGTAGGAACCGTGGAAGGGGACGACCACCCGGCCTTTTACGAATTCCGTCAGGCCGCCGACCGATTCCGGCAGCAGCCCCGGTACAATGTTGGTCTGCGAGAAATAGCTCGGCGATGAATATATGACCAGGGGAATCTTGCGCTCCACCTCATGATTGAACTTTATCGCCATGGCGCGATAAGCATCTTCGGCCAGACGAGCCCCGATTTTTGCAATCTCCGCTTCGGCTTTGTAGAAATAGATGCGGAAGTGCTCGGTCGTCATCACCTGCCATTCGAAGTGCGTATATTGCACCTTGTTCTTGCCGAAATAGAACTGCCCCTGTACCGTATCCGCTCCAAGAATACCCATCAGGACCGCGCACAGGTACAGCCGAACCTTTTTCCCGGACGTGACTCTGTTCAAAAACGACATACTGATCTCAATCCTGCGCCAGACGCCTTCATACTCGGAACAAGTTTATGGACGAACCAGTTTCGGTTTTATCCATACAGATCGTCGGCATGTCAATACTGCGCATCATCGTTAATAGTATCGGGCCGGCACGGTTAAAATTCCACTACCGGACTATCTCCGTCGCAAAACCACAATGGCCGCATCGATCCTCGTCCAGACCCGTTATCTCGGTGCGATACCAGGAACGCCTGATAAGAGGATTACGGCAGCGCGGACAATATGTATCGGCATACCCGTCCAGCACGACGTTACCCAGGTAAACATATTTGAGCTTCCCGGTCGCAATTTGCCAGGCCCGGAGCATGGTGTCATGAGGCGTGGAAGGGATATCCATCTTGTAATCAGGTCGATAGGCTGAAAAATGCAGCGGAATCATGTCTGAGACGGACACCACGAAATCAACCAGACCGGCCAGGTCTTCATCGGAGTCGTTAAGACCGGGAATTATCAGGTTGGTCACCTCCACGTGCACCGGTGAAGCCGCCGTAAGTCTTATATTCTCCAGTATCGGCGCTATTCGGCCCTTGCAGATCTTTAAATAAAACTCGGGGCGAATGCCTTTTAGATCGATGTTGATCGCGTCAATCACTTCCAGCAACCTTTTCAACGGTTCCTGATTAATGTAGCCGTTGGAAACCAGGACGACTTTCAGACCGGCCCGGCGCAGCAGGGGCGCCGTATCCATGATATACTCGTACCAGACCATGGGCTCGGTATAGGTGAACGCGACCCCTAACGAGTCATGCTGCGCCGCCAGCCCCACCAGCTTCTCGGGAGCCACGTACATCGTGTTTGACTTCTTCTGCGAGATAGTCCAGTTCTGGCAGTTGGAGCATTTGAGATTGCAGCAGTTCGGACCGGTCGAGAGGATATCTGTCCCCGGGTAGAAGTGATAGAGCGGTTTTTTTTCGATAGGATCAAGCGCGACCGTCACCGCTTCCCCATAATTGTCCGTGACGAGTTTGCCTTTGTCGTTGAAGCGGCTGCGGCATATACCGTGCTTGCCTGCCGTAAGCTTGCACTCGGCCGGACAGAGACGGCACCAGACCCGGTCCCTGTCCAGCTTCTCGTAAAAGGCCGCCGCTTTAATCATCCTCTTTGCCTTCCTTCGATATATTTTACGGCACCAAGAAGATTATCGAAAACATTATTTCCCTCCGGATCGTCGCCACCGAACAGCCGCTTTTCAAATTGTCGGCCGTACCCGCTCCGGACCAGCAAAGGTGTGGCCCCGATAACCCGCCCCATGCCGAAATCCACGATCGAATCCCCGATGACATATGACCGGCGTAGCTCCAGCCCGAGCTGATCGGCCGCCTCTTCGGCCATTCCCGCTGCCGGTTTTCGACAGTTACACGCGATCGCATACAGGCGGTCACTGCCGGATTCATAGTGGGGACAGAAATAGATGCCGTCCACCTCGATTCCCCGGGCACTCAGCATTTCCAGTAAGCGGCGATTGACACTCTCAACGGCGGCGATGTCAAAGAGGGAACGCGCGACACCGGATTGATTGGAGACTATCACCAGCTTGTAGCCTAGTCGCCTGATTACGCGCAAGGCCTCAATTGAACCCTCCTCCAGTTCCACCCGGTCGGGTTCCGACAGGAAGTGCTTTTCGACAATCAGGGTCCCGTCGCGATCTACGAATACGGCCGGCGACCGCTTTGCCGCGTCATGGAGCATTTCGCCCGCTGCCTGCGCGACTGTCTCGGCGGAGAGCCGCGTGAAACAGTAACGTTCCTCACGGTAGCAGGCTTTACGACCGTGCCGCGAGCAGGGTCGGCAAAATTCCTCGACCTCGGCGACCCTGTCAAACATGCCCCGGGGTGCGAATCCCAGCGCCGGATGGGTCGGGCCGAAAACCGCCAGGACCGGTGTGCCGACTGCCGATGACAGGTGGGCGATTCCCGAATCGTTTGCAATAGTCAGCCGGGCGGCGGCGATGACGCTGGCCAGTTTTTCGACAGGCCAGTCGACCAGTCGCAAGGAATCGCTGTCCGCCGCGGCCCCCACATCCAGCTCATCGCGGTCTTCTGCCGTAATGGCCCAGATAATCCGGACGCCATGGGTATCCTTCAATGTCGAAGCAACCTCGAGGAAATTCGTCAGCGGCCACCGTTTGTTAGGGTGCGCTGCCCCCGGGGCGATTACGACACAGGCTTCCCGGGCCGGGTCCAAACCGGACAGCGCCGCCCCCAGGTCGCCGCCCGGCGTCAGAACCGGACGCTTCGCTGCCACACTGCCGGCCAGTTGTCGCAGGCAGTTGTTATACAGATCGATTGTATGCGGCCCGGAGCGGGGCAACCGGCGGCGTTTTACCGCCAGGAACCGTTCCCGGCGCCGCTTGGGATAGACAACCCTCCGGACGGCGGTAAGTGCCTTTCGCGCCAGCCACGACCGCAAGTTGCCGTGCAGATCGACGATGATATCAAAGTTATAATCGTCCAGCTTCAGAAGCACCCTTGTAAATTCCCGCAATGAAGAGTGCTCGGTAATGGTCACCACCTCGTCGACGCCGCTGAACAATGTCACAAGGTCACGGAAGCGCTCCTTGGTGAGAAATACGATGTGGCTGTCAGGGAAGTTCAGTTTGAGGTTCAGCACCGCCGCTGAAGTAAGGATGACATCCCCCAGCGAACTGAAGCGAATAACGAGGATTTTCTTCTTCATTTAGAGAAAAAGATAAAGCCCGACGGCACCGGCCGCAAAGCAATAATACGCGAAATATTGAAATTTCCCCCTCTTGATAACGGCGAGCACCGTATATACCGCCACCAGCGCGAAAAGAAACGACACTATCGTCCCGACCAGGTACTGGCCGGCCAGCTGCGACTTGAGTTCCAGTAATTCATCAACCTTGAAAGCCACGGCACCGGCGATAGCCGGAATGGCGAGCAGGAAAGAAAACTCGGCCGCTTCCGAGGGCTTCACGCCGGTAAGCATTCCGGCGGCGATAGTGCTTCCGGAACGGGAGATTCCCGGCATTATCGCCAGCGCCTGCCCCAGGCCCATGACGACTGAAGAAATCACGGAAACATCGCGTCGGCCCGCCGGCACCAGGTACGTGGACAGGAGTATCAAGCCGGTGGCAAATAGCATCATTGCTGTCATCAATGGATTGGAAAAGGCCCCCTCGAAAAAATCCTTGAACAAGACACCGGCGACGCCCGCGGGAACGGTGCCGATAACCAGATATCCCACCACCGCCCTCTCAGGCTTTCTATCTCTGTGAAAAAGAGACGCCACCAGTCTGCCAAGGCGGTGTCTGAAGTATATCACTACGGCCAGCAACGTGCCCAGATGCACCAGGAGTTCAAACGCCACACCCGGCTCCTTGACACCGAGGAGGGCCTGCGTCAGAACCAGGTGACCTGAGGAGGAGACCGGCAGAAACTCTGTCAGCCCCTGCAGAATTCCGAGTATAATTGCATCAAGGTACGACATGATTCACAACGGCCCCTTTGAAAAGGGGCCGTAACCAATCCCGCTTATCGGAGACATCATTTACATGACGCCGAAAACCGCGCCGACAAACAGACCGTCGTTGCCGTCTAACTGGAGTTCCCCGTAGACATCGATGCTGTTGGTCACCTGATAGGCCACACCGGCGTTGATCCCGAATTTCAACTCGGACTTGGAGTCGCTCTCGCCTTTGAAATCGATACTGTAGCGCTCCATACGCAGATTAAACCGTCCGTAGGGAGTCAACGCGCGGCCGTTTTTCATGTCGAAAGAGTGGGAACCGATGCATTGTCCGCCGAGTTCCAGGACCGACGCGCCTCCGAAATCGACGTACTCGAAAAAGGCCCCAATTGCCATGTCAAAGGGGTGTTTGGTCATACCCGTGAGGTCCCAAATCTGCCACTTGAAATCGGCGCCGAAAACCAGTTCCATATCGTTCGAAGCGTCGGAGTCAATAAAGCCCAGCTTCAAACGACCATCAGTGTACCGCGAAAGACCGTAGTTGAACGAACCCATCACTGAGGTGGCATCGGCAATACCGACTCCCGCCCCGAAACTTCCCGCACCCATTCCCTGGGTGCGCGCCGTGGTCATGCAGCCGAACGCCGAGCCAATGGCATCAAAGGCGTGGGCTGTCAACCCCAGGCAGAGGATCATGACTGTCGCAATCGCTATCCTTGTCATTTTTCATTCCCTCGTACTGATGTATTTAGTTCTGATGAATCATATTTCTACTCATACGCCCCGTCAACTAAAAGGTTTTGGGAAAATGTCGCCGCTATCGCCTTCGCCGCCAATCCGGCAGCAACATCGGGGGCATAAAAATTGTTGACAGGCGGGCTGTCGCGTGCTTTTCTTTTTCTCCAACTACGAATGATTAACCGAAAACAGCCTTTGACGGCAAATGTGACTGAGCATCATCAAATTACATCATTACCGGCTATTCTACATGGGAGTGTGACATGGCAAAAGTGAGGGAACGATGGGGTTCGAGAATCGGTATTATCCTGGCCGTAGCTGGATCGGCCGTCGGCCTGGGCAACTTCCTTAGGTTTCCCTCCCAGGCGGCCCAGAACGGCGGCGGTGCGTTTATGATCCCCTATTTCGTCGCTCTCCTGCTGATTGGTATCCCTTTGATGTGGGCGGAATGGACGGCGGGCAGGTTCGGTGGTGGTTTCGGCCATTCCTCGGCGCCGGGAATCTTCCATTCATTGTGGCAGAAGAACCGTTTCATGAAGTATTTCGGCGTCGTCGGGATTATCGGGCCGTTCACGATATACATCTACTACGTCTATATCGAATCGTGGTGCCTCGGCTTCGCCTATTACTCGCTGATGGGCAAGTTGAATCTGGCCAGTGCCGATGCCTATGTGCAGTTTCTGCACTGGTACCAGGGAGTAGGCGATGGTTCTTCCCTGGCCGGCTCCACGCCCGGAATCGTCTTCTTCCTGATCACGTTTTTGATAAACATCGGTGTGACCTATTTCGGCATCCGGGGCGGTATTGAACGGATATGCAATATCGCCCTGCCGACGCTGTTTATTTTCGCCGTCATCATAGTCGTTCGCGTTCTGACGCTGGGCGCGCCGGAGGGGGCTCCGGCCGACCAGACCGCCGCAGGCGGCCTGGGCTTTTTGTGGAATCCCGACCTGTCGGCTCTCAAATCACCCAAAGTCTGGCTGGCGGCCGCCGGACAGATATTCTTCACGCTGTCGGTGGGCATGGGTGTCATTTTGACGTATTCCAGTTATCTGAAGAAGACCGATGACGTCGCGCTGTCGGGGTTGACGGCGGCCTCCACCAACGAGTTTGCAGAAATCGTGCTGGGCGGATCGATTGTAATTCCGGCTGCCTTTGTCTTTTTTGGCCCCATGAATATCGAAGCTATAGCCAACTCGGGCACCTTCAATATCGGTTTCGTGACCATGCCGCAGATTTTTGCCGGTTTGCCCGGCGGCTTCATCTACGGGTTCATGTGGTTCTTCATGCTGTTTCTGGCCGGCATTACTTCCTCCATTTCCGTAGCCCAGCCGGCGGTCGCCTTTATGGAGGATGAGTTTGATATCACGCGGCAAAAGTCAGTCAGGATATTCGGCATCGTCGCGTTCATTCTTTGCCAGCCGGCCATATGGTTTCTCAACCGTGGCGTCCTCGATGACCTCGACTTCTGGGGCGGCACCTTCTTCATCGTGATCGGCGCCACCCTCGAAATCATCCTGCTGGGCTGGGTTTTCGGTATCGATAAAGCCTGGGACGAACTGCATCGCGGACACCGGCTGCGTGTGCCGAGCGTTTTTAAGTACATCATCAAGTACGTCTCCCCCACGTTGCTGCTGGCCATGCTCGTGTGGTGGTTCTACGAACAGTGGTGGAAGGTCATCACCATGCACGGCGTCCCCGCCGAAAATGTCCCGTTCGTCCTCGGTATAAGGCTGATACTGCTGGCGGCGATTGTCCTGGTAGGCGTGCTGGTATGGCTCGCCTGGAAGCGGCGTAAATTAGAAAGCAATGCTTAGGGAGATATGATCATGACTACCGGAGGCTGGATTTTCATGTTAATATCCTGGGCGGCAATCATCACAGTAGTGGTGTTTTGTTACACCCGTACTTTCTCGTCAAATAACAATAACGAGGAACCCGATCAGCAGGACTTCTCCGAGCCGGAGAGATTTTAATCTTCGCAGTGACCGGGCCCGGGACGTTGCGTGCGCCCGGTTCAGCTTTCCAATGAGAGATATCTGAGCGCCTCGCTTATCAGGCGCTCTTTGTCGAAGCCTTTGAGGTCGACTGAATTCAGAAATTCCACAAAACCGGTGTCAAGACGGCCGATCCCGCTCCGGCCGAACTCATACTCGGCCGACTCGGTTTTTTCCTTCTCGAAGGTGATATTAAGCGAAAATGACTCCTGTTTCAGGTCATTGATGACGCCGGCCGGCAGCGTCTTGAGCGTTTCTTCGGAGACATCCTGCACTTTTAAACGCACGATCTTGTTGCGGCTGTCGACTTTTTCGACGTGTTCTCTGATCAGCGCCGCTAACTCATCGCCTCTCTTACCCACGGCGCTGATAACCGGCAAATCGACCATCTCGCGCGCCTGCACCTTGTGAAACGCGACCGCAAAAGGCTCGACGGTAACTTCGATGAAGCCCTTACCCACACCCCTTTCCGCCTGTGACAATCTTTCGGTGGAACCGGCATAGTAGGCCCTCGGCGCAACCTGACAGTAATTATGGAAATGCCCTAAGGCGGTGTAGTCGAACCGGCCCATAATATCCAGGGGCAATTCCTGCTCGCCGAGGTCAGCCATGGAAAACTCGGGCATGCCCGCGGCCACACCGTGCATCACCAGTATATTGCAACCGCTTGACGAATCCGGAACACACCTGACCAGCTCCTGCTTCTGAAGGTCGGCCGTCAGGCAGTGTGGCAGCGCATACACCCGACAGCCGGAACTGACCTCAAAGACCTCCAGCCGACTCCGGGAGGCGACGTGCAGATTTTTAATGTGTCGGAATATGTCCAGAGCTGCGCCGAGATGCGGCTGCTTGGGGGCGTCATGATTACCGGTTATTATAACCGTTGGGATGCCGTGCCGATCGGCCAGCCGGTGCAACTGCTCTCCGGCCAGGGCTATGATTCGATTGAGAGGACGTACCGAGTCGAAAATATCGCCGGAATGAATACATATATCCGGTCTGATATCAACTATCCTGTCAACGGCTTCGACAAAGGTGCGGATCACATCCTCCTGCCGCCGGGTCAGTCCACTCTCTCCCCTTTTGGAATGGAGAGCCCCGGCTCCCAAATGCGAATCAGACAGGTGGCAGATTCTCATGGCATCAATATAATCTTCCCCGAACGTCAAGCCAAATCACATCCCGGCCTCACGCCCAACCGCCAGGTCCGGTGGGTAGATTCGATTATGAAAGAGCAGGTCGGAACCAAACTGATAGAAAGCATCGGCTTTCCTCCGGATCGCAATACCGAGCCCGGAATCGACTGCCGCACGGTTGGTCGAATAGTCACCGGCGCGGTAATCATAGACCAGCGGCAGGCGGTTGTCGAGACCCATAATAGCGATATGGTCGCCTTCCACCCAGCCTATCGATTGCCCGGCAATGAAATAAGCAAAGCCCTCGTCATCCGTAAGCGACATCAGGTCGCGACCCATATCGGCCCGATGCGGCAGCTTCAGGATAGCTGCGACGGTCGCCGGAATATCGGTCTGGGCCCCGATCCCCGAACTCACTCCGGGCGATACGATTCCGGGCGCATAGATCAGCAGCGGCAGACGCTGATTCTCATAGATGTTGAGATTTGTATGGTGAGTATGGTCGCCGGTTATAATGAATACCGTCCTCTTGAAATACTCTTCCTGCCGGGCCAGTTCAAAGAACTCCCCCAGCGCATAGTCCGTATAACGGTAGGCGTTGAGAAATCGGAACTGCTGATGATCGTCTTCATCGAAAATATAATGTCTCTCATCTGGCAATTCGTACGGGGCATGGTTAGTGACAGAAAAGACAAAGCCCAAAAAAGGGTTTTCCCCCTGCTTTTTGAACTCCTCGTGGGCTCGAGCAAACGCGAACTCGTCATCGTATCCCCAGGTGTGTTCCGGCCCGCCGCAGTCGGACAACTCATCCTTGCCGATTATTATGTCAAACCCCTCATGGACGAGCATGTTTTCGAGGTTGTCGAAATCCAGCAGGCCGCCGTGCACAAAGATGCTGCAATAACCCCGACGCTTCAGAAGAACGCTCAGGGAGGCAAAAGTGTCCTGGAGCTCCTGTCGTCTCATCACGGGTAAGCCGACCTGGTCCGGGATGCCCGTAAGGACCGAGAACAGGCCGGAACTGGAACGGAATCCCGAGGCGAAAAAGCGGGGGAAATACCTGCCCTCGGCCGCCAGGCTGTTAAAAACCGGCGTCACTTGGGGCGTTTCGGAGTCGGGGCCGGCGAACTTGCCGGTCCAGCTCTCCATCAGGAAGACTACTACATTGTATTTCTCGGGAGTCCCTGAGAGGGCGTCGGAAGTACGCACCAGCAAAGGATATTCGGGATCGATTTGGCTCAGCGAGTCCACTTCCAGTAGCGACAGGCAAAGTTCTTCTGCCCGCGCCGCTTCCATAAGGCGAGGCGGCTGGCTCTTACCAAGGTTCCGCAGGGCCATGTGGGGACTGTTGACCGTCAGTATATTCACGGCATTATAGGAACTGATAAAGGAATCAGCTGTCCGCAAAGGTACTCTCTGCCAGCCGCCGCGGCTAAACAGGAACAGGAGGGGAGCCAGCACGAACAGCACTAACAGGTATGTCGCCAGAGGAATCGGCTTATAAGCCAGAATCCGGGTTCTTCTCAAATGCCGAATCGTGAAAACGAAAAAGAACGTCAGTGCCGCCGCGCCCAGAATCAGATACCAGGGATGCTGGCTGACGGCCGTTTTCAGAACGGGCCAGCCGGTACTGTCAAGATAGGCAAAAGCCTCATAGCCAAGCCTCTTTTTGGAGTGCTCGAAATATTGCAGGTCGGCCAGCATCAGCAGAAAGAAAAAGACAAAGGCGGCATAGGCCAGGGCGATCCACAAGTATCGAAACCACCGATAACGGTTGATGCCGGGAATAAGGGACAGCACCAGAACACCGGCAAAGCCCATCGAGACAATGGCGGCATCGAAGCGCAATCCATGGATGAATCCGCGCAGGACCTCAAACAGCGGCACTCCGGCGAACTCCCCGGAATAGACCACCAGGAACAAAAGGCGAAAAAGTGAGAAAGTGGCCATCGCGGCCAAGAAGCACTTGGTGAAAAAGACCAGTTCTTTTGCGAAAGGTCCCGTTGTGAATCTTGCAGGCATCGGTTATTCTCTTTTTAAAGCCGCGGTTGGCGAGCAACCACTTTTCAGGCCACAGTATAAACCATATCGTTCTGAAAATCAAAAGGATAACCTTGCCCGCGGCAGAGCCCGCTTCGGGCTTTGAGTGAATTCTCAGAATTGGCGTTGAATAGGCGGCCAGGGCTGACTAATACAATCCGTATCGCGATATTCGATCACGAAGGGTGTTCCGTGAGATACCAAGTGTCTCTGAGGTTTTGACCTGATTGCCGTCGAAGTGCCTGAGGCATGACGAGATAACAGCCCGTTCGAAAGCTGACTCGAGGAAATGATATATCTGCCCCGGTGAATTGGCAATCAGTTTGGGCATAACCGGTTCAACGATCTTCTTGAAGCTTTCGGTGTAGTCATCCTTTAGGGTATCCAGGTCGATGTCAACCCTGGCGTCGCCTTCAGCATATATTGGCAGGTCCTCCGGCTGAATGGAGTCGCCTTTGGACATGACGAGAGCCGTATGGACGTTGTTTTCCAGTTCACGCACGTTGCCGGGCCACTGATATTTCATAATCAACTGTATGGCCTTGCGCGAGACTTCCTTGACCGGCTGTCCCAGCTGCGTCGATATCTTGTTGACGAAGTGGTTCACCAGCAGGGGGATGTCGCTGCGGCGCTCCCTGAGAGGCGGGATGAATATGGAAAAGACCTTCAGACGGTAGAACAGATCCACCCGGAAAGAGCCTTCTTTCATCGCCTGCACCAGCGATTTGTTCGTGGCCGCGATCATCCGCACGTCGACGCCGATAGACTCGTTGCCGCCCACGCGCTCAAAGCACTTCTCCTGAAGGACACGGAGAAGCTTGGACTGCGTGAGCATGGACATGTCGCCGATTTCGTCAAGAAAGAGCGTCCCCTTGTCCGTCTGCTCAAACTTGCCAATGCGCTTGAAATAGGCCCCCGTGAAGGCACCCTTTTCATGACCGAACAGCTCGGACTCCAGAAGAGTCTCGTGCAGAGCGGCGCAGTTCACCGACAAAAAGCTGTTGCTGCGCCGTTTGGAATTGCGATGGATGGCCCGGGCTACAAGCTCCTTGCCGGTGCCGGACTCCCCGAAGATCAACACCGCCGCGTCCGTCTTGGCCACCTGCCCGATCAGCTTGGCGATCTCTACGATCTCGGGTGACTTGCCGACGATCTCGTCGATGCCGTGAGTAGCCGACTCATCGGTGGCGGGAGCAACAGGATGTCTCAGGCTCGATGCATAACCGCAGGCCTTGTTGACCGAGTCAATGAGTTTCTCTATTTCAAACGGTTTGGTCAGGTATTCAAAGGCCCCCTCACGCATCGCCTCGATGGCATTTTCAGTCGAGACAAACCCCGATATCACGATGACCGGGAGGTTGTCCTTCACCGACTTGATCTGCTTGAGGACGTCCAGCCCCGACATCGACGGCAGATTCACGTCCAGCATTACCAGGTCAAGGGTATCATTCTCCTGGACGTACTGGCTGACGTTGGTGCCATCTTCCAGGAAGTCGAAATTGAATTTGTCCGAGTCGAATAAATTCGCCAGAGACTGGGACAGGTCTTTGTCATCATCAACTAGTAAAATATTCTTCATATCCGAATACATCCATGGCGGTATATACAGGTTATCGGCGAGACGATAGTTTTTTGTAGTGGATTTTTTAGCTTATGGGCCTGAATCCAGCGCTTTTTTGCACCCCCCAATATCCCCGGGGTACACCCCTCTGCCTGAGGCGGACCTGCCGACTCCGGGGTGCTCGGGGCTGTCTCGATGCACTCGCCGAAGCCGTCATAACCTGTTGCAGATTCCTCTCCGAAGGCGCGGATCGATAGGGTCTGCTCTGGATGAGGCCGATACCGCCGCCCGGTTCAAATCGAAACAGTGTCCCACCTGCCGGTCGACAGATGCTTTGCCGGGACCATAGCTGCCCGGGCCGTATGAGACTACCCGGCGCGGATGTTTTTGGGAATCGGCAAGGATGACGTCAGCGGCGTCCCGGCCGGACTATGACTCTTCCTCGGCCAGGTACCGCGTCGCCATACCCATCCAAAGGAAATTGACGACCATATCGGCGACCAGGCCCACCCAGAGAATCCAGTAGACCAGTTCCGGTCGGAATTTCTCGACGATAACCGCCGGCCGGCCACTGGCGGCCGACAGCAAAACAGGTATCACCAGCACCAGGGCGGAGCATAGAATCACGGCGATTGGCCGTTCGATGAAGATGATCAGCGACCGCTTAATGGCCTTAAAGGCGTTTTCCCGGAAGACGACGATCGCAGGTATGGCAAAAAACAGAAGCGACAGAATACATATGTAGGCCGCTGGCATAACCAGAAACTCGACAGCCAGCTCCCGGCGGGGAGAACCCGAAACAAACGGCCCGAAGAATGATTGCAGCCGATCATTGGCAACCAGCATCAGCCCGTTCAGCAGCACCCAGGCAATAACCAGGTGGACCCATCGTGTCAGC
>JAOUEU010000303.1 GCA_029858555.1 Candidatus Zixiibacteriota bacterium | reverse complement strand
CCAAGGCCAAGGTCATGAAGGCCGAAGGCGTCGATGTCATTGATTTCTCCGTCGGCGAACCGGACTTTCCCACGCCGTCGGACATCAAGAATGCCGCCAAAAAAGCTCTCGATGACAACTTCACCGGCTACACCGCCAATGACGGCATTCCCGAACTGAAAGAGGCCATCCGCAACCGGCTGCGCCAGGACCACGGCCTCGAATATGAGAAAAACGAGATTATCGTGTCGTGCGGCGCCAAGCAAAGCCTCTACAATCTCTTCGTCTCGATTCTCAACCGCGATGAAGAGGTCATCATTCCGGCGCCGTACTGGGTCTCCTATCCACAACAAGTGCTGATGGTCAAGGGCAAGCCGGTGATTGTGCCTACCCGCGAGGAGAACGGCTTCCGGCTGACACCGGAAGAGTTGAAGGCCAACATAAACTTCAACACCAAGGCCATTGTGATCAACAACCCGTGCAACCCCACCGGTACCGCGTACTCCCGGCAGGAACTGGAGCAAATTTGCGAGATCGCCGTGGCCGAGGGACTGCTGATTATCGCCGACGAGATATATGAAAAGGTCATATACGGTGACTACCGCTTTACGTCCTGCGCTTCTCTCGGCGAGAAGATGAAGAATCGAACCGTCCTCGTAAACGGCGTTTCCAAGTCGTATTCGATGACGGGGTGGCGCATCGGCTATGCCGCCGGGCCGCGCGAGATTATCGCCGCCATGAACATCGTGCAGTCGCATACGACGTCTAACGCCAATTCGATCGCGCAGAAGGCGGCCGTGGAAGCGCTTTCCGGTCACACCTCCGAGATCAATCAGATGGTAGCCGAGTTCAGCGCCCGCCGCAACTACATGCTCGCCAAACTCAAGCGCATCCCGAATATCTCCTGCTACGAACCTCAGGGAGCGTTTTACCTCTTTCCTAACGCCTCCGCCTACTACAACAGCGAATACGGCGGCATGAAGATTCGCAATTCCTACGGCCTGGCCTATTACCTGCTCAAGGAAGCCGCCGTGGCAGTGGTGCCCGGCAGCGCTTTCGGGGCCGAAGATAACATCCGGCTGTCTTATGCCACCTCGATGGAGTGCATTTCGGAAGGCACGGATCGTATTATCGAAGCCATGGCGAAGTTGAAAGAATCGCCCAAGTACAAGCGGGTGGCCCTGCAAAATGTCATGACGCACCCGCGGGGCATGACCGAATCCAAAACCGATATTTCCATCAGCGAACGCGACGCTCTCGTTCAGGAGGCCGAGGCGGCCCTGCCATACGATCGCTACTTCGAATGGAACGCCAACATCAACGGCATTATAATTCAGTTGCGCACCAACGACGCCCACCTGTATGACTTCTGGGTCGAAAACTGGTATCCGGCGACGCTGGAGTCGGACGTGGAGCCGCACGGCATTATTTACGCCGTCGACGGCGTGCCCGGCCGCACCCCTTACGGTTATTACAATCCCGAGATGCGGACGGCCGTCCTGTTCAATACGACCTATTACGGTCAGGTCCGCAGTTGGGCTCTGGCGATGGTGGCGCAGGCCTCGGAACGCCTGCTCGACGTTCACGGTGTGCGCTCGGCCTGCCTGGACTATGGTGGTCGTGGACTGGCCCTGATCGGCCCTAAGGGCCTCAAGCGCGGCTCTACCTTCTTCCGCCTTCTGGAAGACGACGACACGCGGTTTTTGACCGATGACTGGGTGTTCGTGCGCTATCGGGGCAACGAGGCCGTGGCTGACGCGCCCGAACGAAAATTCTATTTCAAAACCGGTATTGCCAGGCCCTTTCCGCATTTCGCGCGCGTCTTTGACCGCAGTAAGTGCGAAAACGTCGTGACCAAACGCTCCGACTGGACGAACATGAAAGAGCTTGGCGACGAGTGCCCGCTGGATTTGGGCGAGCCATATTGCTACTGGGGATCGGAAAACTCGCGGGCCCTGGTGGACCCGGCCTGGATCGGCGGCCCCGACAAGTACGTGAAACGCTCCCGTCTGAAAACAGTCGTGTTTCTTTGCTACGAGCCCAACACGCCGGCCGTGGAGAAACTCGCTGAGGCGGACGCTCTCGATTTTATCACCGCAGGCAAATACCGACTGCCGTCGGAGGCAGGCATGACGCCCTACCGGACCCAGCCGTTTTTCAATCCGTATTTTCTGGGTCTGTCGGCGGACGCGGAGGACTTGCAGCGCCGCAATTTCCACCAGTTGTTCCGCGTCGCCAAAGCTTACAAAGTAAACATTGCCGCCATTCCATCGCCGGCGCTCAAGGCGCGGATCAGGGAACTGGCGGTATAGGAGGTTGGATTGGCTAACACGCTGGGTATCGTGAAACCGGACGGGGTCCGGCGAAAACTGGTCGGAAAAATCTTGACAAAAATAGAAGAAGCCGGGCTTATCCTGAGGGGTCTGAAGGTCCTCAAGTTGACAAAGGTCGACGCCGAGAAGTTTTATGCCGTCCACGAAGGCAAACCTTTTTATAAGCCCCTGGTCGAATTTATGACGTCCGGGCCGATTGTGGTGATGGTTATCGGCGGCCACGCCTCCATCGAACGGTGGCGCGATGTCATGGGGGCCACCGACCCGGCCAAAGCCAGGTATAACACCATCCGCCGCGATTACGGCACTTCCATCGAAAAGAACGTCGTGCACGGGTCCGACAGCCCGGAAACGGCCCGGATGGAAGTGGCCTTCTTCTTCCGCGAGGATGAAATTCTGCCCAAGGAAGCAAAGTAAGATGTCTGAATCTTTGTATGACACTCGCCTGTATGACCGGTTTCACCGCGATTTACAGCGCCGTCTGAACGGTCCGAACATCAAGGGCGTTAGTCTCGAGGATCTCCGCGAGCCCGCTCTTCAGACGGGTATGCAGACGCGCTTCGGTTCGTGGGGCTGGCGCTCGTCCGTCTCCAGCCGCATTGCGGAGAAGACGGTGAATCTGGGCACGGAAAAAGTACGCGAGTTCCACCTCTCCGACGCGAAGAAGAAAATCATCACTAAGGCTCCCGAGGAACTGGATAAAGTTCTGCATCTGATGGAGACACTTCCTTTCGTCCGCCTGCGCCGCCAGATGGGCCGGAACGCCGAGTATAACCCAAAGTGCAACCTGTACATGTCCGTGGCCGACCTCAAGAACTACCGGCTGGCTTACATGTGGGGCAATACCCTGGGGCCCCTCACCAAAGATCCGGGACCGGAATTCACGCTCATTCACATTCCCGAAGAGCACCATATCAACCAGCAGGCGCTGGTGATGCCGGACTACAACCTGACGATGGTGCTGGGTTCCGATTACATGGGCGAGGACAAGAAGGGCTTCCTGCGCAACGGCATGTACGCCGCCGACGCTCTCGGCATGCTGGGCCTGCACGCCGGGACCAAGGTGGTCGTTATCCGCGATCCCAAAACCAACAAGCTGAAAAGATACGGTGTCTTCCTGTTCGGTCTTTCCGCCACGGGCAAATCCACCTGGTCGTGCCACCAACTCGGTCTTAACTGGTCAAAGGGCGAGCGGACGCTGGTCTGCCAGGATGACATCTGCTTTCTGAAGAGCGACGGCTCGGCATACGGCTCGGAGTGCAACTACTTCGTCAAGACGGATGTCGACTCCAAACTGCAGGAAGCCATGTACAACTCGCTGGTGCACAAAAGCGCCCTGTACGAAAACGTCATGATTAACGCCGCC
>JAOUEU010000054.1 GCA_029858555.1 Candidatus Zixiibacteriota bacterium | reverse complement strand
TCCTCTGGTGATGATATATCCGATGGCGGTTCTCGGTCCCGGCGATCCCAAAACCACCGGCCAGTATATTCTCCGGATACTGCAGCGTCGTTTACCAGCTAGGGTGTTAGAGGATAGTGTATTCACTTTCGTCCATGTGAAGGATGTAGCTGAGATAATCTATCGGGCAGTGATTAAGACGAATAATATAGGCGAAAAATACCTGGCAGGTAAGTTCCAGCACACCTTTGGAGAGATCAATCGCATGGTCAGCGAGATTTCCGGAGTACGACTTCCCATCCTATACCTGCCCGACTTCTCAGTCCTAGTCAATGCCTGGCTGCTGACTAAGATAGCAGATGTCATTAAACGACCTCCAGTTTGGGGTATGGCAGTTGAACAGATCCGCGTGATGAAGGAAGGTGTTCGTGCAGATGGCAGCAAAGCAGAAAGAGAACTTGGAATAGAGTATACACCTATCCGCGACGCCGTAGAAGAAGCTATTGCCTCGTATCACACTTATTGAAAAGAACCCAGATTCTCTCCGCCATAGACCTTTTCCTGTTCATTCAGGATCATCAGGCACTCAGATCAAATCTATTATCTTCCGAAGTGTTCCGTCGACATCAGCATCGAGTGATCGGACAGAGAACTGGAAGCTAACAAAAGTTTGGGGGCATGAGGTCGGGGCCGCTCAATTACGCCGCATTATCGAGAATCCAGTTGCGAAACTCGTCTCGTAGACCCCGTCATTTATGTAACTTATTGGTATGCAAATAAGTACAAGCTACAATATACCGCGGCCTTACCCGCCTTGGCCGACTTTGGACCCCATATCTAAACTCGGGGTAGACTCGATCAAGAACACTGTGCAGGCTACTTGACTCCCACAATGTCGAGCGCCGCCTGACAGGAGATACCCACTGCTCTGAGTCGGACGACTATCCTATCCCGTTCAGCCATTAGTTGGTCGTATTGTGGGTGCCCCTTGACTTTCGCAATGTGTTCATTCATCTCGGATATCTCTTTATCAATCGTTTCCCCTTTTGATCTCGGACAATCCTCGCACAGATGTTTCTGTGACTCGTATCTACTAAGTCCGAGAGCCTTCACGTAATCGATAATCTTCTGTCTGGTCAAAGTGGGATGATGCGGTAGCCCGAGCATACGATCGATCTTCGCATACCAGTCATGCTGTAGCACGTCGGTCTTCTGTTTTTCATTCTGGTCGTCGCGATACATCTCGCGCAGCACAAACGTCCCACCCGGTTTCAGGACTCTCATCATTTGTGATAGAACTGCCGGAACATCATCCAAATGGTGCATCCCTGCTGCCATCGTTACCGCGTCAAACGATTCATCGGGATATTCGAGATCCGCAGCGTCCATGACGACAAACCTGACGGAGTCGCCTTCAAATCTCTTGCGAGCCTCATCGAAACCCTTGTCGGAAATGTCGATTCCGACCACCTCGTCGATATCTCCGAACGCGCCCTTGAGTTGGTCTATGAATCGCCCACCTTCGGTGGCCACATCGAGGACTCTTCCACCCGACATCCCTGAGAGTCTTTCCCTAAGCGTTGTCATCAGCGGCTCTCCTTTTTCTCAATGTCTTAAATATACGAGAGAATTACCCGATTTGAAGGGATTTCCGTGTCGACCCGGGTCACTGACTAATGGAATGACGGTGGTTTCTGACGGGGATTTTATTCCGGGAATCGGCCCATATACAAATGTCACAGAAGTTTGGAAAGAGTGATATTGGCCCCGCCATCCTTTATTCTAGCATGAACTCCACTTGAAAAGTTCTGTGTATGGTAACGTCAACCCCGCTTTGTTATACTCCCACCTTAAGTTGTAGGTCAGTGCCAGTCCTCTCAAACAGCAAAAAGTTGCGAAATTCGTCTAATGAACCCCGCTTATGTATTTCTCTGGATATGAATAGCTTATAGAGCATCAAGGACCACAATTGATGTCTCGTTCACTTGGCCGGCTTCCAGTCCGGCTGGATAGCATGCAGTACAGTGGAGGTCAGTCTTGCCTGGCCTGTTCCGTCGGCATTCATCAAATACAGCTCATAGTGACCATCACGTTTAGATACAAATACTAGTCGGGTTCCGTCTGGAGACCAGTCCGCATCGCCATCCTCCGCAGTGTTCTGGGTGAGCTGTGTGATGTTCGTTCCATCGGACTGCATCACATATATCTCCTCATCACCGTCCTTATTCGACTGGAAGACGTTCCGGCTGTTATCAGGAGACCACTGCGGCCAATAAATCTCGGATTTCAGGTTCGTGAGTTGAGTCGGATTCGAGCCATCCGCATTCATCTCGAAGATCTCATTGGCCGACCCAACCCAAGAAGTGAAGAGAAGCCTTTCTCCGTCCTTTGACCAGAACGGGCAGTTTCCGTTGATTGTGCCAACTCGATGTGCATTGATCCCGTCAGGGTCTATCACCCAAATCTCTTCACGATAGTTGTCCTGGGGATAAGTTCTACAGAAAGCGATTTTCTTCCCCTCCGGAGACCATCTAGGCCTTGCATCCCACACATTCTGTACATCCGTCAACTGTACTGGATTATCCCCATTTGAGTCGACTGTGAACAACGACCAACTCAGCTCATTGAAGTGGTTGTAGTATGCGAACTTCGAGCCGTCGGGGGACAAATCCGGTCCGCAGGCACGGCCGGCGACATTAGTGATTTGTCGCTTGCCGCTGCCATTCGCCTTGATAGTGAATAGCTGGTTCGTGACATTTTTGGAAGTAACGGAATAAGCGATAATCCCGCCACCACCGGTAGAAGCGGATGGCGTCTTTTCGCTATCTTTCTTAGCAACTGTCGACAAGCAGCCAACCGCCAAAGCTAGAACAGCTACAAGAAGCGTCGAGATGACAGGGGCAGATGTTTTCATTGGTTGCTGTCTCACGATAGGAACAGGCCAAAATGATCGCTCTGAAATGAGCAAATAGGTTATATCAGTTTCATGTAAGACGAGCCGTTATGCATAAGCGTTCAATCTTGGTCGAGGAAACCTAGACAAATCGCGCGAGGTTTCTGTTTGGATAGTACCGTCGTCACAAGCGGCGCCTTGGCGCATGGTTCCGTGACAGCCACCGCCTCAGAAGAGCAGGTTCTCTGTGTTGCAGACGATTTCAAGATGCGGAATTGCCGCATTGCACTGTCTTCCATCGACTTCCGTCGATTCTTGAATGGCGTAAGCGGATGGTGAAACCGAAGCTCACAAAAGTTTGGGGAGAGTGATATTGGGGCCGCTTTTTTACGCCCGCCGGTTGGTGGGCTTTTTTGTTTGCTCCAGCGCAACACCGACTGTATATTCCATCATCGAGGGAAGACCCCATAGAGCGGCTATCACGTTGACAAAGACACCGGCCAGGCCGGCAGGGTAAAGTGTTACCCGTGTGCTGAGTCTACTCTGTAACCTATGTGTCGGTACACACATGAGTATGAGAAACCCACCTGAAAGGTGGGCCACCTAGCCAAACATTAGAAGGAGCTCGAAATGAAGAAAGTATTTATCTTACTCGGACTATTCCTTTTAAGTTCGTTACATCAAAACCTAAAATGTCAAGATGAGCCAGAAAGGGATAAGCAAAACCATGTTGATGGATACCTCGATCATGTTATAGCAACTTTACCTTCACGGGAATATGTGGTATTAGACAGTTTCCTTACAGAGCATTTTAGCTTGTGCTGGATGAATAAACCCGGATTTGGGTATATTGTCTCACATTCCCAAAGACCTTATGTAGAGTTGTGGGATGCAGGTGTTTACTTTCAAGGTGGCTATCAGGTGGCTCTTGCCAGTTCGCAGGAGAATTCAAAAGAAAGTGCAAAACAGTACTACGGAACAAGCGGAATTGAATTTCCGGGAGGCGTCTTTAATGTCGGAAAGGATGGACAATTAGGAGATCCGGTAGGTGGAACATTTTTTGTCGATTATGGAGATGGAGGGAAAATTACCATTAATGACAGCATGAAGATGGAGCAGTTTGTCGGCTTAATCACTTCTATTCCGGTAACTAAAAAGAGCATTTTGAATGACTATAAATTTTTCAACCTAACCGTTTCAGAATCAGGTGGAATTTATACCTTAAAAGACACTCTGGGATTCACCGTTCATATAATTGAGCAGCCAATCGAAGTAATGGCCTACGGTCATGTTGCCTTACAATTTCGATTAAAAAATGATTCATTAGAACGAAAAGAATATATACTTTCCAAGTCAATTAAGGCAATATTCGACGGGAAGGATTTTGTTCTTGTATTAAATAGTCGGCTTTATGACAGCTTCATGGACAAGGAATAAGTGTGGTATTGTAAAACATGCATGTTGAAGCTAATTTTCAGGGAATCATGAATGAGCAACCAACAAATTGAAATTCGTGATTTTGTTGCTGATGAGTACCCGGCAGTAGCGAATATCCGAAATACTATCAATCCTCACTGGGGTGATACTCCTAAAGCCGGGCTAGCCCGCCTTCCCGGTGGGTCTCTGAGAAGCTCACGCATTATCAATACACATACTATTTTGCGGACATGTCGGGTGCCCCAAGTCTTCAGACCTGGGGTGTAGCGAAGCCGGTTAGGGCTTTCTGCTGGGGGATGATCAAGTTATCGATTGTATACGGAGGACAGGAGCGGCATCGTACAGATGGATGAGTCTCAGCAGTGGACCAGGATCAGTTGTTCGTCTACAATTGAATATTAGCAGCAGCTTCTTCATACATCAAAAAGTTGCGAAGATCGTCTAGTGAACCCCACTCTTTCAACAAAGCTTGAGATTGCCGAACAGCCGTCAATGTTGTGCTGAACTGCTGATTCTACAATCCAGATTCCACGTCTTTTCTACGTATCTGAATGTATCCGGCTGTCGGGGGATCGGACGTGAAGTCAATCAGATCGCCGTCGTAGGTGAAGAAAACCCCAGGCTTGTACTCTGTGCATTTGCATTCAGCAGTATACAGGTAGCCGTTCCTGACGGTGACATTGAAGGAACCGATCGTCTCGCCATTCACTACCTGATCGTATTCGCCCACATACTGCAACCACTCCGGTTTATTCGGGCCGGGGGGAGCTTTAGGAGAATAATTGAAATCCTTGATATTGAAATATGCATTACTCATTCGACGGTCGATGAGCATCATGGACCCGGGCCTGTTCCCGTACCGAGGCAGAAAACGAATCTCTGAGAACGCACCGAACATCCCGACCAGTTGGCCACCATCGTCGTAAAACGTTAGCGGATAGAATCTATTCTGAGATGTAATACGAAGACCTAAGGTATCTCCGACGGTTTCGATAACGTATGCGTATTCGTCACCGTAGCGACCCATTACTGCTTCAACTCTCAGATCTCTGGAATCAAGTTTGATCATCCTCTCAACGCCAGATTCTGCAACGGGCGTTTCGCCATATTCTGCGCAGATAGACTCCGTGACAAGCTGGTGCAAACCCCAGATCGTACTTTCATCCTCCGAGTTCGTAAGAAGAACAACACCAAGCTTGTACTCCGGAAACATCATCATGATGCTCGAAAACCCGTAACCAGCACCGGCATGATAGAGACCATAGGAATTACTTACCGGTTCACGAATTAAACCCAGGCAGTATCCAAACCGCTGGCCTGAGCAGCTAAACTGGATAGAATGCATTTGCTCCAGCAGATCCTGCCGCAAGATCCTGTGTCCATTAGCGACACCTTCATTAATGTGAAACTGTAAGTACTTGATCATGTCTGTTATGTCAGTGTATAGCCCGCCCGCTGGAATCATGGGAATCCGCAGTGGTGGAGTACGATTGGGATTTGCCGAATGCCCAAGTCCACGATTGTCAACGTGCTCGATCGAATCCATCTCGTATAAGCTGTTGGTCATGCCTATCGGGTGCAGTACTTTGTCTTTCACATACAATCCGAACGAATTGCCGGAGTGTACCTGGATTATATAGCCGGCCAAATCGATTCCCAGATTGGAATATTTGTAGCAGTAACCAACAGGGTAGCGCAACCATGTATCCGCAATGCTCTGAATATGTTTGTCGAAGTCATAGCGATCATCGTTATTATTGCTGTAAGGCGATTCCTGAACTAAACCAGCCCAGTGGGATACGAGGTGTCGCAAGGTTATGCTATTCTCAGGATTCATTTCGTAAAGGCTCTTAACGGTAAAGCCAGGCAGGTACTCCTTGATAGGAGCATCCAGATCAATGAGTCCGTCTTGAACAGCCATCAGAACCGCAAGTGCGGCAAAGCTCTTTGACATCGACTGGATGCTGAAAATTGTGTTGGTATCGACCAGACTTGAACCAGCGCCGTCCGTGTGTCCGAATACTTGAATGGACACGACACGTTTGCCATCCACGACTGCAATCGCTGCTCCTGGAACGGATGCTTGGGCGAGCATTCGAGGTAGTTCCTCGCTGATTATCGCTGCGACTTCATCAGCCAGTGTCTCTTCAACAGCCGATATTGATGTCGAAATCGTCAGCAATAGGAACAATGCGAAAAAGAGGCTCTTCATTTTGCGCGATAACATGTCAACTATCCGCCAGTTTTACATCGGCTTCTACAGTATACGGTAGAGACTGAGACCGGTTGCACATCTAGGTGTCCCACCGACGACTTTCGCCCCTGATGGTTTGCTGCCAAGACGTGGGCGACTCATACTTAAACATTAGTTATTTTCGAGCAGAATTTTTCGAAGGCAATGTCACCGGATAGTACGAAGCCCGGTAGACTTGCGATGAGCGTCAAATTGTGGTTAACGAATTATCTTCCAACGTGTTCCGCTCATGGAGGAATAGGCGGCTCTCACATTGAAGACGAAATAGGTGGAAGTTTGGGGAGAGTGATATTGGGGCCGCCATTTTGACTTGAAAAGCCCCGGCGTGCACCGGGGCTTGTTTTGTTGCATTAGAGATTGTCTGAATATCATCACTACAATTTCATGATGAAAGCCAGTTTATAATAAGGCGGTAGGTTATTACTACTGGAGGTTGTCGACGGACTATTGACGGACGTTGTCGACTGACTACTGCCGGACGTTGTCGGCTGACTACTGGCGGATGATTCGGTAGCCGGGACATCTATCGAATGGGTGTGAGTACTGCTCGGCACCGACACGACCGGCGGGTTATTATAGACTTGTTGCTACTGACCCGTAGAAGCGCAGGTAAACGATGCTGGATCGATGTAATGAGTGTGGCTATTGGAATGAGTATGGTCATTGGAATGAGTATGGCTATAAGCATGAGTATGATCTGAGTTGCCGCCGACACTGCCAGGATTCTCACCAGTGTTAACGCCGTAGATAAACCTATTCCTCAGGTCTGGCGTGCCGTTGCTGCCGTCGCATAAAGCCCAACCAGTTGGAATATTCGCGAGTGTTCCCGACCACATGACAATCAATCCGGTTGGAATATCGGCCGCTCCGGCTGAGGCATAATCAGCGGTATCGGCCTTGTTAGCATGTATAGCGTACCCAACCGAGACCAGCCGGCTTCGGGGCGTTATCTCCGCACCAGTATCTACCTTTATACCCAAATACCGCGAGGATCCCGAGAAAACTGTATCCAATATCGGATTGACAGACCCCAGAAGTACATTAAACAATCCATTCTCGACAACAACGGTTGCGTGCGCTTCCGTCCATTTGACGTTTCCGCCAGTTGAGTCATCGTAGATAGTAAACGTGAGGGCAACGATATCACTGATTGGCTCACCTTCCGAATCAGTTAAACGCCCTTGATAGTTAATCAATTGCGGAACACCTGCCGAGACCGACATCGCCATGGTTATCATGACGGCAATGGCAATAGTGAGAGTCTTTGTCAAGGGACTACTCATATATTATCCTCCGTATGTTATATTGGTGTTTTTATAGATTCTTCTTTATGAAAAGTAAAAGGACAACCGAACTCGAAGGCTAACAAAACCACATCAGTGCTAACCTTCAATGTGATTACCGTTCTATACGTGCCTATATAGCAATAGGATAGCGGGATTATGATTTTTGTCAAGACGTTATTTTTGCATAATTGAGTTGCAGGAGAGTGCTAATATACGCGTCAGCAAGACTCTGGTGCTGGAATTGGAGTAATTATCACCGCTAGCTGAGAATAAGACTGGGCGAGTGTAATATTCTCCATCGTGTTCCGCTTGCTATGGAATAGCCAACCTTCACTCGGAATTCGAATTCTACAATAGTTCGGGGAGAGTGAGGTTGGGGCCGCTTTTTTTATACTCCCACCTCAAGTTGTAGGTCAGTGCCAGTCCTCTTAAACAGCAAGAAGTTGCGAAAGTCGTCTAACTGCCCCCGCTTAAGTTTCTTGACCCCGCCACCCGGAGGGGTTATTTTGTGGTAGGAACCTTCATGGATAAGATATGAGACAATCGAGGGTCAAGTCCTATGAATGGAAACCCACCCAACTCATGCAACGTTTTACTCGGTCGCACGTCATGAATCTATGAAGCGAAAATTTTCATAGACAAATCAGGCAACAGGAGGTCTTAATGAAGAGGACAATGGCTTTGTCACTTGCCCCGGTCATGTTTGGTCTAGTCGTGTTGACTCTGTCGAGTGATGGGCTGTGTCAATCGACAACTCATTCCAAGCAGCTGTCATTTGCCAAGAGTGATCAAGTGTTCGAGCCGGTCTGGACCCGTCATATCCTCTTGAGGGACCTCGACGGTGATCGGGATTTGGACGCTGTCTTTGCCAATTGCACAGGTCATCATTCACAGATCTGGTTGAACGATGGTCGGGGCACTTTCTCAATGACCGAACAGCTTCTTTCTAAAGCCGCTCATGGGATAGATGCTGGTGATCTTGATGGAGATGAGGATATCGACCTGTTCATAACCTGTCATTACTATACGGAGAACGGGGAACCACGTTATCTAAGCAGTAAAGTTTATCTGAACGATGGAAAAGCAGGATTTGTAGACAATGGTCAGCAAATAGAGGATTCACTATTCAGTGGAAACGTTGTGAAGTTGGACGACATAGACAGCGACGGCGATCTTGACGCGCTGGTGATCTATCACAAAGAGTCGAGTAAGGTATTCCTTAACGATGGAAAAGGGCGGTTTGCGTTATCTGATTTTACCTTCCCTGACGTTGGCGATTTCGGAGACCTTAATGGCGATGGTGTACTTGACATAATCGCCAGAGCCCGGAGCGCGGGATTCGAGTTCTGGTCCGGCAATGGCGACGGGACATTCACAAAAGAATGGGAAAGGCCAGATAGTACGCTCCAGTTCGGCTTGAGCCATTTCTGTGACCTGGACCATGATAACGATCTGGACGCCGTCCTTACCGATTTCAGTCTAAGCGAGGAATTGCCTACCAGAGTCTGGTTTAATGATGGAAGTGGCCGATTCTCGGAAGGTACTAGTCTGCCCGGTGTTTTCAGGGGAACCATATCCTTTGGCGACTTGAATAATGATGGCTATCCCGACGCCGTGGCCACCAATCACGACGCTGAGGCACAAATATGGCTCAATGATGGTTCCGGTACGCTGGTCGACAGTGGTATTCGCTTGGGGGCCACATCCGACAAACATGAATCAGCTGCTATCGGAGATATTGACAGTGACGGCGATCTGGACATTCTGCTGGCCGAAGGTCGCGGGGGACGAAATACGATCTGGTTCAATATGCTGCAGTAGCAACTGTAAAGGTAGCCGGAGAGACGCTTCAGTTTACTGAAGGGCAGATCAGTAAGGTCTGCCCCTTTCATTCGGCCAGATCACTCTCCCTCCAGCCCGGCCGGTCTTCATATCTTATGATCTTCCATCGGCTTCCGTTTATAGTGACAAAGTGCGATTTGATAGAGAACGAAAAGCTTGCGCAAGTTTGGGGAGAGTGAGGTTGGGGCCGCTTTTTTTATACTCCCACCTCAAGTTGTAGGTCAGTGCCAGTCCTCTTAAACAGCAAGAAGTTGCGAAAGTCGTCTAACTGCCCCCGCTTGTTGTTACAGTGCACAGAACCTCTGATTTCTTCGGAAGACGTGCAGTTTGACATTCGGACAAACTCATTATTTCACAACCGGTTGAGAGCATCTGCATTGGTAAGCGTTGTTATGCTCTCATGTACGACAGGGTATCGGATATTTCCGTAAGGCTATTCCGTCAGGATTTCCCCTTTCAGAAGGTCTATGATTTCCGTATTCACCCAATAGATATCCTGACTTCCGTTGCCGGGTCCAGTTATTTTCCTGGAGAACTCACCATATGAAAGATTCCTGTCTCCAGCAGAGTCTATTGGTATGCTTCGAGTACTACTGAAGAACAAGTATTTTCCGTCAGACGTGATATAGGGCCTCATGTCACTGGCTTCGGTATTGATAGGCTTGCCCATATTCCGCGCCTTTGTCCATGTCCCGTCTTTTCGACGGAAACTGATGTATAAATCATTCCGTCCAAATCCCCCAGGCCTTTGTGAGTCAAATATGATATATCCTTCATCCGGTGAAATGCAAGAATGGAACTCATTATGCTCAGAGTTAATTGAATCACCCACATTGGTCGCCTTAGCATACTCACCATCTAAACATGCAGACATGTAAATGTCCGTACCGCCTTTCGCATCTTCATAATTGGCAGTGAAATACAGATTCCCACTAAAAGCAACACTGGCAAAGCCTTCTCTCCCATTTGTATTTATGTTTGAATCCAGCCGCATGGGAGATGACCAGCCGTTATCGGATTTCTCCGAAAAGTAAATATCTGCATCTGAGTCGAAGAAAATCATGTTACCGTTCGGATTGGCAAACGGGTAGTTACTCGAATTTACATCCGTAAAATCAGACAGAAAGGGCCCTATCCATTTATCGTCGACTTTTTCCATATAGAGTATTGCCGAAAACCAATCTGGCCCTGAACGTGAAAAATAGGCTGTGTTTCCATCCGGTGTGAAAGTAATATCCATATCATTAACGCCCGACGAAATAATTCCCGGGGCAAAAATCTCAGGTTTCACTCCCGGTGGTTTCTGTCCAAGATAAGGGCCGGTCAAAACTGGGAAGTTGTCCTGCTGCGCGGCAACAAGATGTGCCAACACAATTAGCATAAGAATCACCATGCAAGTTGTCTTATGTTTCATCAATTGAATGCCTCTTTTCTCAAATTCAGCAATCTATACGGCGGGCGATGAATTTTGTTTCAATTCAAGTAATTACCTTCCAACGAGTTCCTTTGCAAATTGAGCACCACCATAAGACCCTAAGACTGAACACCACAAAAGTTTGGGGAGAGTGAGGTCCACCCCGCCATAATCATTGACCCCGCCAAAAGGCTGGGTTATTTTGTATCTGCGAATTAGTCAACGAAAATCTAGGCGAGGAATAGGTTGGAGGAGCCCACCATAAAGGGCTTGTTGAAAAACCAGGTTTTCTACAGGGGCGCGAGTGCGCGATAGATCGTACGTGATTCGAGTGCCTGTGTCTCGCTCAGTAGGCCAGCAAGACGCCACGTGGACGTTTTGAGGGCGTCAATCAGCTTAGATAAAGTAAGGAAACGGCCGGCATGACCTGCCAGGCGCTTGAGATTTAACACGGAGGCGACTAACCAGCACTGTATGTACATTTTAGACAGACCACGCCGCCAGGCGCGCCCCAGACTATGCCATTGCTTTGCTTCCGCGAAGATACCCTCAATCACTGGTGCCCGGGATCGATACAGTTGTCTGAATTGATCCGTGCGGCTATCGGCCCGCAATTGTATTAATGCGCTGTGATCAGGACTTACCTTGACATGACGCCGCTCACCTATCGTGCACTGCGATTTCAATGGACATAGCCGACAATCCGAACGACGGGCGCGATAGGTCCGGCGACCCCGCTCCGCCTCCGTCCGCAGATACCGCAAGCGTTTCGCCGCCGGACAGATGAACTCATCCGCCTCCTCATCATAGACAAACTTCTCAACGGTGTAGTATCGATCTTTGGTATAGGTGCGTGCCTTAGGCGGCGGACTGACCAGTCGGACACCCCGCTCCGAAAACGCCTGGTAATTCTTACCGCTGGCAAAAGCCCCATCACCGCACACGGCCTCGGGGGGCTTGCCCAGATCGGACACCGAGGCATCCAATAACCGCACCGCCTCGTCATGCTCAGACCGGTTGGCCGGTGTCACCGTTAACCCTACCACCACCCGAGAACCGCCATCAACCATCGTGTGCTGCTTGTAGCCCGGGGCCGTTCGCTTCCCCGGAAACTTCCCATAACGAGCATCCGGATCCGGACTGTCCGGCCGACCAACACGATCCCGATCCAGATCGGCCCGGATCGTCGTCGCATCAACATGCAATACCCGACCCTCAATCAGGCCGCTCGCCTTGCACTGCTGGAGCACTCGCCGGAATAACTCGTCGAACACCCGGTCACCAAACCGATCCAGCGCCTTGGACAAGGTCGAATGATCCGGAAGCGATTCATCCAACTCATATCCGATAAACCAGCGGTAGGCAAGATTCACTGCTACCTGACGCATCAACTCTCGAACATGAGGAAGGCCGTCAATGGCCTGCAGCAAAAATAAGCGAAGGATGACCTCGGGATCGATCGACGGACGTCCCAAAGTCTGACTGTACTGATCGCGCACCGCCTCATGAACAAAACTCAGATCGAGTACCTTGTCCAGACGACGAAGGCGATGTTCGGCCGGTACCATCTGATCCAGCGGCGGAACGAGGACCAGCCGTCCCTGATTCTGCTGACGTCGTGATTGCATACCCCCAAGAATTAATCCCCATCCCTCAAACACAACAACTTTTTCAACAAGCCCCTTACGCCGGGCGCCCGTTGTGCTTCACACAAGCGGTTGCGATTGACATTCAACCGCTGACATTGAATATTGACCCAGGCATCATGCGGAGGTATTCTTGGTCGATGTTCAGACGCTTAGCTCTCGGTTGCATAGTATCACTGGCTGTTCTGCTGGCGTTGGAAGTTGCCGGTCGCCTCGTCGAGACGGCAATTCCACGGATCATCTCGACGTCGGAGGTCTCGCCCGGATGGCAGACGCCGTTTTTTCAAAGCTTTCTGGACTGGCACGAACCCGATCCCGACCTGCTCTGGCGTTTTAAAGCCGGGCTTGACGACCCGCTCGTTCGCACTAATTCGCAACATCTCATCGGTGAGGAATTCACCAAAGAAAAGCCGCCAGGCGTCTATCGTATTCTTCTGCTGGGCGATTCGTCGCCCGTTGGAATAGGCTTAAAAAACCGACATCAGGCCTTCGGGGAGTTGCTGGCAAGAGATCTGAACATCACCCTTGTTGACTACAAAAGTGTCGAACTTATCAACGCCGCCGTCTCCGGTTATACCACCGAACAACTTAAAGTAGTACTTGAAACAACTGGATGGAAGTATCGACCTGACTTAGTTATAGTATACGCTGGCAACAATGATGCTTCCATCTCCGGTCCCCTTTCCGACGAAGAGCTGCTGCATTTTCAGAAGCTGCGCGGTCTGCGCCGGGCTTTCTCACATCTGGCGCTTTATCGTCTCCTGCGATCGGTTCTGACCGGTTCGAAAACATCTCTCGACGAGCTGGACTATGAGCTGAAACCAAGGGTCTCCGCCGAACGCTTCGGGAACAACCTGGCCGAGATAGCGAATCAATGCCGCCGGCATAACTGTCCCCTGATTATCGTCGAGCCACCGGTACCCCGGCTATGGCCGGCGGGCCTTCAGTTTAAAGTATTTCAACACGCCGGCACCGCTGACGGCCGCCTTATCATGCCAGAGCAGATGCGTCGCCTGCTTGGCAGGAATGTCAAGTATTGTCTGGACCAAGAGCGGCTTCGTCAGCTTTCTGGGCAAAGAGATGTGTTCACCGATGCCGTGTACGCCTCGGCATATGCCGACTCGATGGATACGGACGGGGCAATCCTGTTCTACTCCGACCGACTCCGTCGGGACAGTCTGGACCCGGTTGCCGCCAACAACCTGGGGGTATCTTACTGGGAAAAAGGCCGCTACCGCGAAGCTGACAGCCTGCTGAAACTGGCTCGCCGGTTGAGTCTGCGGCGGTCCGATGGCGAGACCTCAATGGCACGTCTTACTGCGAGCTCGCCTTTTCTATATAACATCGGCATAAACATGATGTCCTGGTCGGAGCAGGATGCCTCGCTTGCCGACGTGGCCAATGCCCACCTCGATTCGGCTCTTCAAGCAGACTATTTTTCGCTGCGAGTTAAACGAGATTATCTGCGGGAAATCGAACGACTGGCCGACCGCGAAGATGTATTTGTTGCGGATCTGAGGCAGACATTCGCCGACAACGGCGGTGAGGCGTTGTTTATTGATCACTGTCATCCTACTCCCGAGGGCCATCGACTGATAGCAGACTACTTGCACCGTCTTGTCCTGCAACAGATAATGCGGCCATAGCGGCAGCGATGGCGCCTTCCGGCAGAAAGGACTTGTAAACTCAGGTCTTTTTTGTATCTTTATTTAACAGTGGAGGTCACGATGGGTAGAAAATCCCGTGTTTTATTTCGGCTGGCAGGAACGTTCAGTCTGTTTCTGGCTACGAGTGCCTACCCGGCGGTGGATATCGGCCCCGATATCTGGAACAGTCTGGACAGGGCCGGCGAGGTGGGCATAGTAATCACACTCAAGGACTTCGATTCGGCGGTTCCGATGCCGAAGTCCGCTCTCAGCAGCTTGTCAGCATCCCAGGATAATCTCATCTCAGCTCTCCAGACGGAGGGTTTTGAACTGGGCTATAAGAATTCGCATCTGCCCATTATTTCCGGTCGGGCGAACGAGACGACCCTGTTGGCGCTTTATGAACGCGATGACGTCCTGGCGGTTGAGTACGATATGCCGATGAAAGCCAGCCTGGCCCAGTCCGTGCCACTGGTGCAGGGCGACTACGTACGCACGACTCTCGGGTACACCGGCTCGGGCGTGGTGGTGGCGATCGTCGACACCGGCATGGATACCGACCATCCCAATTTCACCGGCGGCCGCATTTTGGTTCAGTATCACTTTCTCAACGCCGGTGGCGATGTCGGGCCGGGGGCTGAGGACGACAACGGCCACGGCACCAATTGCGCGGGTGTTGCAGGCAGTTCCGGCGCCGTTGGTAGCTTCGGGATGGCTCCTCAATGTGACTTCGTCGCGCTGAAAGTCCTCAAATCCGATGGTTCCGGATGGCTGTCCGACTGGACTGCGGCTCTGAACTGGATTATTGCCAACAACGCCACTTTGAATATCTCCGTGATAAGCGCCAGCCTGGGTTCCACCGCTCTTTACACTTCAGAGTGCTCGGCCAGCCAGACAGCCATGTCAACCGCCGTGACCACTCTGAGAAGCATGGGCGTTCTGCTGGTCGCAGCATCAGGCAACGACGGCGATTACAACCGTATGTCGGCCCCGGCCTGTATCGGTGCGGCCGTCTCGGTCGGCGCCAGTTTCGACTCCAACCTGGGCCGGGAGCCGAACTCCGGCACGTGGCTTGATGTTTTCGGCGGGAGCTGGCCGCCGTGCTACGACGATCCGGCCAATGCAAAACAGATCACGTGCTTCAGCAACCGTAATTTCTTGCTCGATTTCCTGGCCCCGGGACGCCCCATAACCTCCTCCTACATCGGTGGCGGTTTGGCCACGTTCACCGGGACCTCACAGGCTACTCCCCATGTGTCCGGCCTGGCGGCGCTGTTGCTCGAGG
>JAOUEU010000053.1 GCA_029858555.1 Candidatus Zixiibacteriota bacterium | reverse complement strand
ACCCGGCAGACAGTGACCTTAAGGGACACGGGTAACTCCGAGGCAGTTACCACCACCGAAAACCTCCCCGACATATATTACATAGTGCTCGATGGTTACGGGGGTCATGACGTCCTCAGAGACATGTACCGATACGACAACAGCAATTTTCTAAGCTCCCTGACAAGAAAGGGTTTCTTTGTCGTTGACAGCAGTTTTTCCAACTATTGCGCTACCGACCAGTCGTTGACAGCGACCCTCAATCTGGATTATTTGCATAACCTGGGCCGCTTTGACCCCAACAGTTCGGACCGAATGTCCCTTGCCGAACTTTTCGCCGACAACACCGTGTGCCGATTCCTGAAGGCGCGCGGCTACAGTATCGGTGCCTTCACCACCGGCCTGTACCTGACGCGGCTGAGCGAAGCTGACCTCTATTTCACATCCGGCCTGACTCTGAGTGAATTCCAGAACAGCATCATAAATATGACGCCGGTAGCGTATCTTCTGAGGTTTGTCAAATCCCAGTACGATATACACCGTGACCGGATCCGCTACGTGCTTGACAAACTGCCGCAGATTCACGAACTCCGTTCGCCCAAATTCGTGCTGGCCCATATCATGGCTCCCCACCCGCCCTTCGTGTTCGGCCCGCTGGGGCAGGCGCGCGACCGCGACCGCCCGTTCACCTTCGGTGACGGCTCGCACTACTACGAGCAGGGGGGAAGCCCGGAAGAGTATATTGCCGGCTATGCCGGCCAGGCGGCTTACCTGTCAGCACAGGTAGAAAAACTGGTGGAAGAGTTGCTCCGAACCTCCAGGACACCGCCGGTCATTATTGTGCAGGGTGACCATGGTCCCGGCTCCGGCCTGGACTGGCAGAACGCTGGCAAAACTAACCTTTTTGAGCGCTTCTCGAATCTGTCCGCCCTTTATTTGCCCGGTTGCGACTATTCCCGCCTCAGCAGAAGCATGACCCCCGTCAACAGCTTCCGCATCATATTTAACCGGTATTTCGGCACCAGCTTTGAACTACTGCCTAACCACAACTATTTCACCGCCCGGACCCGGCCGTACCTGTTTATCGAAGTCACGGATTATCTCGCGCCCGATGGCCTCTGATAGCTCGTGCAAAGGCCCTGCTGACATCGCTAATCTAACCTAATAATCTTTGTGGCAACAGGTTAACTCATTTGCCGCCCCTCGGCAGAGGAAATCTTCAAGCTAAAAAAAATACAAAAAACTAATTAATTAGTTGAACTTTTCCGAAAAGTCTCGTATAATTAATCAGAATTTACTAATTCTTTAAGAATTCAGCGAGGGAACCATCTATGGCAAGAAAGCGTACACCAACACTCACCGACGGTGAGTTGCGACTGATGAATATCATCTGGGACAAGGGCGAGGCTACCGTGGGTGACGTGCTGGCAGCTTTGCCGAAAACTCACCGGCTGGCCTACAATACCGTTCTGACCATTCTGCGCATCCTGGAGCAGAAGGGAAACCTCCGGCATGTCAAAGCCGGGCGGGCGCACATCTACCATCCCATCGTCGACCGCAACCAGGCGCGACGGAAAGCTGTCACACATATGGTAAAAGGCTTCTTCGACAACTCCACCGAGCTTCTGGTTCAGAACATTCTCGACAGCGAGAATATCAGCGCGGAAGAGTTGGCCCGGTTGAAAAAGATGATCGAAAAAAGCGAGAGGTGATAACAATGGAGACATTCGTCAATGGGTTAATGGCCGCGGCGCATGGAGGTCTACAGTATGCTGTCAACAGCATAGGGCTGGGCATTGCCGCGGCCGGAGCGGGGTGGCTGGTGCTTCATTATTCGAAACGGCTCAATGCGGCCACGAGATACGTTACCTGGTGGGCGGCACTGGTAATTGTCGTGGTACTGCCGCTCGCTTCCGGGTTACTGCCGAAATTGTCGCCCTCCGATCTGGCGGCGGCCTTTGCCGCAGTTGCACAGCCATCCGCTGATGAACAAGCCATGCCCATCTTCACGGGAGAATTGGCAGACCGCGACGCTCCCGGCGGCGGGAACAGTGGCGATCACAGGGCGATGCCTTGGCTGGAAGGTCGTATCGCGGACATACCGGAGTACACGGTCGGTGCGGTCGATATATCCGGCCTGAAGGCGGACCTGGCCGGCGCCGCTGGCGAGACCGTCACGGAGAAGGCGCTGGGTACTGTCCTGGTGGCTTTGTTGCCGGCCTGGTTCTTCCTGCTACTTTTGCTGGGCGCCGTGATTATGCTGGTGCGCCTTGCCTGGGGATCCCTGCGTTTAAGAATGATAAAACTGCATAGCTTCCCGCTCGACGAAAATTCCCATCGGGTCTTCGAGCGGCTGGCCGGCGCTGTCGGCCTCCGTCGACGCGTGGTTCTGCGTTGCTCCCTGGAGGTGGCGATGCCCATGGCGGCAGGCTTTTTCAGGCCGATGATTATTGTCCCCGCCGGTCTGGAGCGGCACATCTCGCACGGCGAGTTCGAAGCGGTCATCCTTCACGAATTGGCCCACGTCCGTCGCCGGGACGACTGGAGCAAGCTCGTTCAGAAGATTCTGGAAGCCGTCTTCTTCTTTAATCCCGCCCTTCGCTGGATTGGGCACCGTCTTGATTTCGAACGTGAAGTTGCCTGTGACGGCTGGGTTGTGTCTCACACCGGGCAACCCAGAAACTATGCTCGTTGCCTGGCCCGGCTGGTGCAACTCAGTTCGCCGGCGCAGAGCATCACCCTGGCGCCCGGCGCCATGATGCCCAGAAAACAGATTTTCAGGAGGTTCGAGATGTTACTCAGCCAGCGACGTTCGACGGAAGACCGGTTTTACCGAAGACGGTTTGTCGTTGCCGCCGGTCTCATTGCCGCCGTCGCCTGTATGTGCGGCCTGGTATTTCCCTCGATCGCCCTGCCGCAGCATGGGCTTACATACGCCGACATCAGCGCGACCATCAGTAACGAGATATTCGGCGAAGACGCCCCGGTGGTTGGGGCGGAAAGCGCCGAGGCGTTAACTCTTACTGAGATTCACAGCGAAACACGCCGTGTCCAACAAGACTCGTATATCACGCAGACGGAAACCCACCACAGTATTGAGAACGCAACCTTCGACGGAGGCACACCAGGTCCTGCAATTTCCGAGAGTCGTCGGGCCCGGGCCGCAGCCGATACGCGTGACGCCGAGTCGGCCCGATCGGCAGCGACATCGGATTACGTGCTGGCCCTGGCCGACGTCGATGAAGCTGACGACTGGGACATTGTTGATGATGCCGTTGAGGCGGTCACCGACGTCTTTGATGAATTCTCCAATGGAACACAGATAATAACGGACGGGAAAGGGATAACCACTTTCCGCTGGTCGGATGGAAAGAGCCGCCTGCAGGTGGAGATGAAAGGGGAGATCGAATTTTCCGATGACGACCGCAGCATCAGTTCCATCTCAAAGCGCGGATACATCGATATCGAGGAGAAAACGAGAACCTCCAAACGCGAACTCGAGATAACACCGGCGCGGGGCGGCGGCTTTGAGTATAAGTACTACGTAAACCGCAAGGAACAAAAGTTCGACGACGAGGGACAGGCCTGGCTGGCCGACATTCTCATCAAACTGATTCGCAGCACGGGGGTCGGAGCCGAGTCGCGCGTTGAGCGCATTCTGGCTAAGGGCGGCGTCGATGCTGTCCTGACGGAAATCGACCTGATCGAAAGCAGCTATGTCAAACGCGAGTACTACGAGGCGCTGATGGATGTTGCTGATTTGAGCGCCGACGATTTCTCGCGCATAATAAAAAAGGCAGCCTCCGACATAGACTCCGATTATGAGAAGGCCGAACTGCTCATCCGCATCGCCCGGCAGAGCAGCAGCGACGCGGGACTGCTTCCGGCCTATGTGGATGCCGTGAAAACCCTGGAATCCGACTATGAGACCAGGCGGGTGCTGTCGGCTTTCAGTATGGGCGACGATGTGGAAAAGACTGTCATTGTCGACGTTCTGGATATCGCCGACGGGATGTCCTCTGATTACTTTAAAGCGGAACTCCTGATAGACATGGCCCCCTACAGCCGCGACGACAAAGAGCTTCGCGATGCCTACGTGACGGCTGTCAAGAAACTCGAGTCCGACTACGAAACGAGACGCGTTCTCACCGCTCTGGGCACACGGCGGAACATCGACGCCGGCGTCATGACCGACCTGCTGGAAATAGCCGGTGGCATGGATTCCGATTACGAAAAAGCCGAACTGCTTATCGACTTGGCCGACTTCAACGGCTACGACACGGACCTGACTACGCTGTATTTTAATGCCGCCACTTCTATTGAATCCGACTACGAAATCAGGCGGGTGCTGTCGGCTTTCGGCTACGGCGACAACGTGGACGAAGTAATCATCTCCAGGATTCTAAAAGTCGCTCAGCGGATGGAATCGGACTACGAGCTTGCGGAAGTCCTCAAGGACCTGGTGGAATATGCGGCCCGCAACAAGGGACTTCAGGAGGCATATCTGGGAGCTGCGAAACGGATAGATTCCGATTACGAAAAGGCCGGCGTCATCAAGAAACTGGTGGACCGGGCTGAATTGGACGATGAAACTGTCCGAGCTATTCTGCTCTTATCCGCAGAGTTGGATTCGGACTACGAGAAAGGCCGGCTTCTGGAGGAATTGATCCCCCACTGTAGAGACAACCCGGAACTGGAAGATGCCCTCGTCGACGTCATAGAGACGATGGACTCCGATTACGAACGAGACCAGATGTACGCCAAGTTATACAAGCGGGCGAGGGAATACCGAGGCACAGGCCATTAAGGTTAGATCGATTAGCTGATTCACGTGTTCGAAAGGCCGTCTTCTGAAATGGGAAGGCGGCCTTCTTCTATGACGCTCGCCAATCGATACACCTCCGTCGTCCTCCGGTATCGACTGCTACACGAGATGCCCCGGGCAGAGAGTTGTTCTAGCGCATAAACCAATTTTCTTTTGATATTTTCATCTTTTGGCAATACATTGGGGGCTGAAAAACCCCAATATCAAGCTAAGGAGAGCGCTGTGAGTTCCGTCACGCCGTTTGATACCCTGGTCATCAACACTATCCGCACGCTGTCGATGGATGCCGTTCAGAAGGCCAACTCCGGTCATCCGGGAGCGCCCATGGGCCTGGCCCCGGTGGCCTATGTTCTGTGGGACAGGTTCCTGCGTTACAATCCCTCCAATCCCGACTGGCCCAATCGCGACCGCTTCGTGCTCTCGGCCGGGCACGCTTCGATGCTGCTGTACAGTATTCTGCATATCAGCGGTTACGATGTCTCTCTTGACGATATTCAAAATTTCCGGCAGTTGGACCGCAAGTGCGCCGGTCACCCGGAATTCGGCCTGACCCCGGGGGTGGAAACTACCACCGGCCCTTTGGGCCAGGGGGCGGCCAACAGCGTGGGGATGGCCATCGCCGAGAAGTGGCTGGAAGAATATTACAACCGCGACAGCCATCGCATTATCGACTATAACATCTTTGCCGTCCTCGGTGATGGCTGCATGATGGAGGGCATCACCGGCGAGGCGGCCTCGTTGGCCGGGCATCTCGGACTGGATAACCTCATCTGGATATACGACAGCAATCGCGTCACCATCGAGGGCGCGACGGACCTGGCTTTCAGCGAAGACGTGGCCGCGCGTTTCAAAGCATATAACTGGCACGTGCAGAACGTTGCAGATGTCAACGACCTCGGCTCGCTCAGTCGGGCGATTGACACCGCCGTCGGCAAAAAACAGCGGCCGTCGCTGATAGTTGTCAGGAGCCACATCGCCTACGGCAGTCCTAACAAACAGGATGATGCCTCAACGCACGGGGCACCTCTCGGCGAAGATGAAGTGGCCGCCACCAAACAAGCCTACGGCTGGGACCCGGCTGAGAGATTCCACATTCCCCCGGAAATCGGACCGTACCGGGATAAGCTCATCGCGCGCGGTGCTGAAAACGAGGAGCACTGGTCTCAAAAATTCGCCGAGTACAAAAGAGCCTTCCCTGACCTGGCCGACGCTTTTGAGAAGATGCAGACGCGGCAACTGCCCGACAATTGGGCAAGCAGTCTGCCGGAGTTTCCGGCCAACCCCAAGGGACCGGCCACGCGCCAGTCCAACGGCAAAATCCTCAATGCTGTGGCCCCTCAGGTACCGTGGCTGATAGGTGGCTCGGCCGACCTGGCCCCCTCGAACATGACCTACATCGACGGCGCCGAGGATTTGCAGGCGGGGCAGTTTTCGGGCCGAAACATCCACTTCGGCATCAGGGAGCACGCCATGGGAGCCATTGTCAACGGCATGTGCCTCAGCCGGCTGCGGCCCTACGCCGCCACCTTCTTGGTCTTCTCCGACTATATGCGCCCGGCTATCCGCCTGGCCGCTATGATGGAGCAGCCGGTAATCTACATATTCACGCACGATAGCATCGGCGTCGGCGAGGACGGCCCGACCCATCAGCCCATCGAGCAACTGGCCGCCCTCCGGGCTATTCCCAACCTGGACGTCATCCGGCCGGCCGACAGCAATGAACTGGCGGCCTTGTGGAAACACATCATGCCGCTTAAAGACCGACCGGTAGCGCTGGTCCTGTCCCGGCAGTCTCTGCCGACTATCGACCGCTCGCGTTATTTCTCTGCTGACGGTGCACTGAGGGGTGGTTACATTCTGGCCGATGCCGAGGAGACACCGGAAGTCATTTTAATCGGCACCGGCTCTGAAATACAGCACTGCCTGGCGGCGTTTGAGCTGCTGGCAAAGGATGGCATCCGCGCCCGCGTGGTCAGCATGCCGTGCTGGTCACTGTTCGAACGACAGGACCACGGCTACTGCGAAGAAGTGCTTCCCAAAAGCGTACGGGCGCGCGTCGCCGTCGAAGCCGGGTCATCTTTTGGCTGGAGTCGCTTTGTCGGTGGCGGCGAAACCGGCATCATAATCGGCCTTGACCGCTTTGGCGCGTCGGCCCCGGCCGGGCAACTTATGAAGGAATTCAGGTTTACTGCCGAAAGCGTGGTCCAGGCGGCACGGGCAGTTATTGCGCGACAAAAAGAGCAACTGCTCAACAGTACCGGCGACTGAGTTGCACTGAGAAAAGGCTAGGTGGTGCGCTTTGTGAAGCGCATGGCGGCGAAGCCGAATATCAACCCCCCGTAGATTATAAGCGGGTAGATGTTGGGCATCAGTTCGGACAGTCCCGCGCCTTTCATGAGAATTCCCCTGACGATGACCATAAAATAGCGCATGGGATTGATCCAGGTGACATACTGCACCCACTGCGGCATGTTGGATATGGGCGTAAAGAAGCCCGCCGTCAGGATGCAGAAAACGGCAAAGAACCACGCCAGAAACATGGCCTGTTGCTGCGTGGACGTGACCGTCGAGAAGAACAGGCCGATGCCGAGAGTGGTGACCAGGTAGAGAGCCGAAAGACCGAACAGTAACAACGGCGACCCGACAAACGGTATCTTGAACCACAGGATGCCGACGATCAGGGCCACGCAGATCTCTACAAAACCCAGTATCGCAAAGGTCGTAATCTTGCCCAGCAGCAGGGCCGTGCCGCTGATCGGGGTCACCAGCAACTGCTCCAGCGTGCCCATCTCTCTTTCCCGGACGATAGCCATCGAGGTCAGCATCACCGTTATCATGGTCAGAAGGGTGGCGACAATGCCCGGCACCATGTAGTAGACCGACGCCAGTTCCGGGTTGTAGAGGAACTTGTGACGCATGGTCAGCGGCGATTCGAAGCCGGCTATCCTGCCGGAAAAACGGTACACGATCTGCTGCATGTAGCCAATCCCGACTCGCGCAGCGGTGGCGTCGGAACCGTCGGCGACAAGCCCGACCGTCACGTCTTCCCCCCGGGTCAGTCTTCCGGAGAAATCATTCGGCAGGATCAAGGCCATTTCAGCCGAGCCGTTCCTGAAACGGTCATCGAGCGTCCATAATGATCGTGTCAGCAGCGGCCGGTCGTCTCGTTCGAACTTGAAATAATCACCGGCGGCCAGGGCCCGGGCGAATTCCCGCGAGTAATGGCTCTGGTCATAGTCGTACAGGTCGAGAGAGATGTTCTTCACATCGGTATTGACAGCATAACCGAGAATAAGAAGTTGCATGATGGGGACGATAAAGATAATACGGAGCATGTTCTTGTCGCGCCGTACCTGGATAAACTCCTTTTTGATAAGTCCTGTATATGCTTTCAACATCGTTATCCCACCGTGGTCTTGAATTTCCTGCTGGCCAGGGTCAGAAGTACCAGCGTCAGCATAACCAGAGCAGCCGCCTGGGTGGCCAGTATCTGTAGTCCCGATCCTTTGAGCATGATACCCCGAATTATTACCAGAAAATACCTGGCCGGCACTATGTGACTCAGGACCTGGAGAGCGGTCGGCATGTTCTTGATGGCGAACATGAACCCCGACAGCATCACCGACGGAAGTACCGTGGTCACCAGGGCTGCCATCATGGCCACCTGCTGAGTACTGACCAGCGAAGATATGAGTATTCCGATCGACAGCGCCGCCGTCACATAGATGAGGCCAAACAACAGCAGCAGCATTTTCGAACCCACGAACGGCATGCCGAAAATGACCTTGGCGAAAATAAGCACCAGGATTCCGTCGAGGAAAGCGATGACCACATAGGGTATGATTTTGCCGAGAAGAATTTCGCGGGGCTTCACCGGTGCCGTCAGAAGCTGCTCCATCGTGCCGGTTTCTTTTTCGCGGGCGATGGTGATCGAGGTCAGCAGGGCGGATATCATCAGCAGGAGAATAGCCACCAGGCCCGGTACGAAAAACTGCGATGATTTAAGATCGGGATTGTACTTGACGAGAGTCGAAATCCGAACGCCGCCGATATTCGTCCCCGGGGGCAGTTGGTTGAGCAAAAACCGGGAAAGTAGGACGTTGGAATAAGCCTGCACGGCCAGGGCCAGTTGCGCATCCGCACCGTCGACCGTCATGCCCAGCTCGAACTCGGTACCGTTCGCCAGGGCCTCGGCGAACCCCGGTCTTATTGTCAGAATGCCGGCCGCTCCGCCCGTTTTGAGCAGGCGCTCCGGGTCCTGGAAGGCAGGTTTGCCGGCTGAAGGTGTAAAGTAAGTCGAGTTGATAAAGTCGCCAGTCAATTGTCGGGAGGCTGCGGTCTTGTCGTAGTCCGCCACCGCAATGGTGATGTTTTCGATATCCATATTGATGGCGTAGCCGAAAAGGAAAGTCATCAGGATCGGCATGGCGAAAACGATGACGAGCGAACGCGGGTCGCGGAGAATGTGATAGACTTCCTTCTGCGCTATGAATCGAATTTTACGCATCAGCCTGGTCCTGCCCCTTGATCAAATCGACAAAAAGCTCCTCCAGGTTGTGAGCCTGGTGCTGCGTGATCATATCCCGGGGCTTGCCCACCTCGATGATTCGGCCTTGGTGCATTATCGATATCCGCCCGCAGTATTCAGCTTCGTCCATGTAGTGCGTCGTGACGAATATCGTGACATCCTCCTCGGCCAGCTCGTAAAGGATGCTCCAGAACCGGCGGCGAAAGACGGGATCAACCCCCCCCGTCGGCTCGTCCAGAAAGATTATCCGGGGGCGGTGCAGGATAGCCACCGCCAGGGCCAGGCGTTGCCGCCAACCGATAGGCAGAGAGGCGGTCGGGCGGTCGAGAAACTCGCGCAACTGCAACCTGTCCGATAGAATCTCGAGCCGGTCCCTGATGGCGCTCTTGCCGAGGCCGTAGGCCGCGCCATAAAAGGAGACATTCTCGCGCCCGGTCAAGTCGGGATAGAGCGAAAACTTCTGCGACATGTATCCGATGGCCCGTTTGATGAGTTCCGATTGCGTGAGTATATCGTATCCGGCTACCCGCCCGTTCCCCGAGGTGGGCAGAAGCAGCCCGCACAGCATACGGATGGCGGTCGTCTTGCCCGCGCCGTTGGCCCCGAGAAAACCGAATATCTCACCTGTTCGCACCGCCAGCGAAATTCGGTCGACAGCCGTGAAATGACCGAATTTTTTCGTGAGGTTTTCTATATATACGGCATCAGAGTCTTTCACGACGTCCCGCTCTCCATTAGCTGAATAAAACGGTCTTCGAGGTCGGCCGGCGTCGGTGTCAGATTCGACGCGTCGATACCGAGGTGCTCCAGCGGCCGCCGGAATTCTTCAATGCGGGCATCCTGGTCTATGTAAAGATGCAACCCCGACCCGAATCTTCTTGCTGACAAGCCTTCGATAGCATCCAGGTCCCGAACGAGGCGGCGGGTCGGCTCGCGATCCAGAAAGAAGATCCGGCCGCTGAATTGCCCGGTCAGTTCGTCGGGAGTTCCCTCCGAGAGTTTCTGTCCGTCGTAAACGAAGCAGGCACGGTCGGCCCGGGCCACTTCATCCATGTAAGGCGTCGTCACCAGTATCGCCGTGCCTCTGGCCCGAAGCCCCAGAAGAATCTCCCAGAACTGCCGGCGCGAGAGGGGGTCCACGCCGGTGGTGGGTTCGTCGAGTATCAGCACTTCCGGGTCGTGAATCAGGGCGCAGGACAGCGCCAGTTTCTGCTTCATGCCACCGGACAAAGCGCCGGCCCGCCGGTCGGCAAAGGGCGCCAGATTGGAAAATGTGTACAAATAGTCGCGCTTGTCCCGGTACTCCGGTCCCCTAAGGCCGTAAATACCGGCATAAAACTTCAGGTTTTCCTCGACGCTCAGGTCGGGATAGAGCGAGAAGTGCTGCGGCATGTAACCCAGGTGCGGCTTTATTTGTTCGTGGCTGGTCTGCACATCGAGACCGGCAATCATCACCGTGCCGCTGTCGGGCGTCGCCAGGTGGCAGAGAAGTCTTATCAGGGTGGTCTTGCCGGCTCCGTCCGGCCCCACCAGGGCGAAGATCTCGCCGGGGTTCACGGCGAAAGAAAAATCGCGCAGGGCCTTGATATGACCATACGTTTTTGAAAGATTGGCCGCTCTTATGGCGTTCATCGACTCTCCAGCGTCACGTAAACCGGCATCCCGATTTTAAGAGCGCCGTCGGTATTCGGTATGCGGACTTTGACGGCATAGACAAGATCGGCGCGGGATTGTCTCGTCTGGACGTTCTTGGGGGTGAACTCGGCCTCCTGGGCTGTCCACACCACCTCACCGGCGAGCTGTCCCAGTGATGTTTCCGTATCCACCGTGGCCCGGTCACCGATTTTCACCCGGGCGAAGTCCGTCGTCGGCAGGTAGACCTTTACCCAGAGGGTGTCCAGCCGGGCGATTCTGGCTATCGGACGACCGGGGCCGAGCAGTTCGCCTCGGTCGACGTATTTTTCTGTGATGGTGCCGCTTGCCGGGGCTAGCGGATAGCAGTCCGCCTGGGCGCGCTCGATCCTTTTGATGTCAGTCGCGATCCGGTTCAACTCCGCTTCTACGGTTTCGATGTTGGCCCGGGCAGCTTTGGTTGCCACCATGGCCTGCGAGTACTCATATTCAACCTGGTCATACTGCTTCTGGGTGGCGGTGCCGGAGGCCAGCAGGGCGGCTATCCGGTCACGCTCGGAACCGGCATACGCTTCGGTCTTCCGGGCTCGTTCCAGTTGCACTTCGACCGTGTGCAAATTCGCCTGCGCGACTTTCTGCCCGGCCAGGGCCGAAGACAACTCCAGTTGCAGCCGGCTCGGGTCGATAACGGCCAGCGTGTCGCCGTTGACTACTGTCGACCCCTCGTCAAAAAACAAGGTCTCGACCCGCCCGGATGTCTCGGCCGCCACCAGGACCTCGTCACTCTCGACAAGGCCGGAACCGCCCGGATGTTGATCACCGCCGCTGCAACCGGTCAGCACCGGGACCATTACCGCAAGAAGATTCAACCACGCAACTTTCATTTTAGAGTCCCTCTTTGAGTTTATCCGAGCCGGTAGCGTAATAGTACGCGCTTTCGGCCAGGTAATAGTCCACCAGGGCCGCGGCCAGGGAAGACTCCGCCGCCGCCAGTCCGGCCTCGATCTCCAGAAGACGGTTGGCCGAAAGGTCTCCCTGGCGGTGTTTTGCCGTCGCCAGCCGGTAGTTCTCGGACGTGGTACGGTGGCTCTGACGGGCCGTCTCGTATCGGGCGTGGGCCAGCCGCAACTGTTCCACGCTCAACCTGACTTCACGGTTCAACTGCTCCGTGACCCGGTCTTGTTCGTACAACGACGTCTGGTAAAGATGCCGTGATTTCCTGAGATTGGCGCCGGACCTGTTTCCCAGGTTAAAGGACCAGGTCAGGGCGGCCCCGAACGAAAAGTAATCATTCCAGGTATTGTTGAACGGGTCGAGATTGGGTTTGCCGTAGGTGTAGCCTCCGAAGGCTGAGAGGATGGGGAAGAAGTCCGACCGTGCCAGGGCCACTTGCGACCGGCTCATAGCAGTGGCGGCGCGAGCAATCTGCAACTGCGATTTGCCCGGTTCCACATCCGCAGCCAGGAACCTGTCTTCGGGCGGAGCCGACAGTACGTCCCCGGTCTGCAGCGACTCCGATGGATCCAATCCCAGCAGCGTTATCAGACGTATCTCCGCTGACCGCCGGTTGGTCCGGGCCTGCTGAACGCCAAACTCGGCTTGCGTGACGGCCAACCGTGCCTCGAGAAGATCCACCGAATCCGCCGCCCCCGCCGCATACAGCGCCTCGACGTCTTTCCTGATTATGCTGGCGCGTTCGAGAGAAGCGCTGGAGACATCGACCAGCTTCTCAGCGCGGAGCAGAGAAAGGTACTCGACGCGTGCCGCGAACACGACCTGTTCGACGCCAGCCCGTTCCAAAGCTGTGTGGTAGTCCAGGGCCGCATCCGCAAAAGCGATCCCGCCGCTGAGCTTGCCCCCGGTGTAAAGCGGCACGGCGAGTTTCACAGTCGTCAGGTAGGTCTCTTTGCTGCCGAATTCCCGACTGACCTGAACGCTGGATGGCAATTCGATATCGAATGACATGACCTCGTTGGCATAAGTGCCGGTCGCCGATGCCGTCAGCGTCGGAAGGCGTTCCGCCCGGGCCGAGCTCAGAGCCTGCTCGAAGGCCGCTGTCTGTTCCCGGCCGGCCCGGACCGCGTATGAATGCTGCACGGCGAGGTCGATGGCATCGACCAGCGACAGCTCGCGGCCGCAAAGAGAGCCGGGCAAAGCCAGCACTATGATCAGGAGTTTTAGCCTTTTCATCGTGCCCTCACTCCGTTCAGGAAAAGGTCGATGACAGCGCTTCGGCGCTCGTTTACAAAATTCCCAATGTCTTCGAGTGCCAGCACCTCGTTGATAATTGGCGCCATGAGAAAGTAGCCGATGTTCATCAGAACAAACGAGGCCTGGGCCTGCCGAACGTCTATCGGGCGGAACTTCTCCACTTTGGCGCCTTCGCGTAGAATGGCGGCCAGGGTAGCCGGCACACCCGAGTCTCGAATTACCGAGGCGATCCTGCTGAGAATCTTCCCCCGCGGGTAGGCCAGTTCGCGCAGGAGTATCTGGCGCGCATAGGGATCCGAGCCGAGCACCCGGCGGTAGGTATCGGCCATGGACTCCAGTATTCCCTCAATACCCTCGCCCGAGGATACTTTCCCGCTCAGCTCACCGATGAAGCCGGCAACGTACTCCTCGATAGCACTCTCGTAAAGCTTGTCTTTGGATGCGAAGTGATAATAAATCATGGCCTTGTTGATTCCGGCCAGTTGTGCGATGTGATCCACCCGCGCTCCCGCAAAACCGTGCCGGGCAAACTCTGCCAGCGCCGCCTCCAGAATCCTGGCCCGGGTATCAGGCTCGGCCAAACCGTCGGAAAACTCTGTTTTGTTAACTCGTTTCATATCGTGAATCCATGTTTATGGTTTATCTAACCAGTTAGTTTAACTAACTGTATAGTTAATATATCGTCAGCGATGGTACTTGTCAACAGTTTTTTTTGCCATATTTTGATTTGTTCGCCCTGGAGACGGCTAGTATTAAGTTATTGATTTATTTGCGCTTATGCGGTAGGTCAGGAATCCACGCGACTGGTGACCCCTGTTCCGGTTTTTTCATGCTCATTACATAGGGTCATTTGATTACCCTCCAGGCCGCCGACCAATTCCGGATCATGGCCGAGATGGCGCGTCCAACTCGAAGTCAGTCCTCTATACTTTTGGCCCGCTCAAGGGCTCATGTAGCCTTTTCGCCTGCAAGCTGTAAAAGTGGCCGGTCAAACAGCCGGCGCGCTGTCGCGAGACGTGAGGCCTACACTACCAGCTTCGCCATGAAATCTCTTGCTTGAAGCTTCTCGCAGGAGAAGATAGTCTGCCGGATTTCCTTCCGCCGTTTTACATTCAGCAGGTCAGCCGAGAGACTGTTGAACTTGACCGAGAGATCTTCCATGGTCATCGGTTCGCGCGGGTCGCCCTTGGGATACTCGAGGTAGGCCGAGTGCTCCTTGCCGGCGGTGGTCCTGACCACCACTTTCGAAGGCTGCTTGGCGGGAAACATCCGCTCAAAGTCCTGCGAAGCCTCGCCCTTGATCTTGTCAATCACCTGCCAGATGCGCTCGTCCTTCAGTTTCTCGTCCGAGAACGATTGCGTCGTGACCTGGCGGTCAACGATGGCCGCCGCAATGCAGTAGGGCAGCGAATGATCGGCGGTCTCGCGCGATTCCGGACGGTACTTGTGCGGGTCAAACAGAATATCACAGGCGCGAGCGATAGTCGTTATCGTCACCTCGTGGATATCCTCGGGCTTGATATTGTTTTCTTTAATCACCTTCAGCGTTGCCGAAAGGTGCGTGTGGGTCAGAGCTTCGGTGGGGAAGGCCTTCATGCTGCACTCGAGGATTTTGAATTTCTCGCCCAGGCCGCCCAGCAGTTTGGCCTCGTCCCACTGCGGCCCGAAGACGTCCATTAGTCCTTCCTTGCCTTCAAAAACCGCCTCGGTCCCGGTGTAGCCTTTCTGGGCCATCAGGGCCGCAAAGACACCGGCCTGCACGGCCATCGGGTCGACAGTGTTTTTCATCATGGTCAGCCTGCCGGCCGTAGGGCAGCCGATCGTATGGTTGTGCGCGCCGTTGATGCCGATAGCGTGGGCCATCTGCTCCGGGCTGAGGCCCAGCAGCTTGCCGGCTACGACGGGGGAGACGAACTGTGTCAGGGTGGCATGGTGCCATTTGCGCTCCCGCACTCCCGGTACGGCAAACTCGCACAGGCGCATCTCGAACTCATAAGCCAGCACAATGGCCGTGATGACCTCCTTCATGGAGGCGTCGACCAGCTCACCCACCGCCAGCGCCGCCGGAATCAGGTCGGAAGGGTGGGAAGGGTCTTCCTTCCAGTAAATATCGTTGAAATCCAGCGCCCGGATCATCAGCGAATTCACCAGCGTCGCATTCACCGCCGGTATCTTATCGCCGAACCCGATTACCGTAGCTTCCTCTTTACCGCCCATGTCAGCGTAGATATCATGCAGAATGCCCACGTCCTTGGTATGGTAACCGCCGTAAGCGCACCCGATAGAATCATAGAGGTAGCGCTTGACCTCCTCGACGACATCGCCGGGCAGGTCCCGGTATCGCAGACCCGTGGCAAAATCCGCTATCTGTCTTGAAAATGTCTTGTCCATCATATCTCCGAAGTTATTTCAAGTTCTCTCTTACCCAGCTCTCCAGCCCGCCGGCTACCACCAGTTCCTGCGCGGCCGCACCCACCGGGCTGATTTCATAGACCCTGGCCGAACGAAAGACGGGAA
>JAOUEU010000302.1 GCA_029858555.1 Candidatus Zixiibacteriota bacterium | reverse complement strand
GGGGATGAAGTCTTTGACCGGGGGCAGGATGACGGGCAGGTCGGGGTCGGGCACGGCGACTTCGCCGCATTTTTCGCAGTGAATAATCGGAATGGGGCAGCCCCAGTAACGCTGGCGGGAGATGGACCAGTCCTTGAGCTTGTAGTTGACCTTGTTGCGGCCGAAGTTGTTTTCCTCGGCGTATTTGGTGACTTCGTAGATGGCTTCCTTGCCCCAGAGGCCGTTGAAACGGTCGGAGTTGACCATGGGGCCGTAGTTGACATAGGCGTCATCCATCTCGGCGATGTTGAGAGAGGTCTTTTCGTCGGGGTGAATGACGACTTTGATGGGGATGCCGTACTTTTTGGCAAAGGCGAAGTCGCGGGTGTCGTGGGCGGGCACGGCCATGACGGCGCCGGTACCGTAACCGGCGAGGACGTAGTCGGCGACCCAGAGCTGGATTTTCTGACCGTTAAAGGGGTTTACGGCGTACTTGCCGGTGAAGACGCCGTCCTTCTCGTCGGTGGCGGCGCTGCGTTCGATATCGGTTTTGGCCATGGCCTGTTTTTTGTACGCGGCGACCTTTTCGGCGTAGTCGCCCGAGATATTAAGGCGGTCGAGGATGTCGGCCTCGGGTGAGACGGCCATGAAAGTGACGCCGTAGATAGTGTCGGGGCGGGTGGTGAAGACGGGCAGCTTCTCCCCCGTTTCTTCGATCTCGAAGTCGATTTCAGCGCCGTAGGAGCGGCCGATCCATTCACGCTGCATGGTCTTGACGTTTTCCGGCCAGCCGGGGAGTTTGTCGAGGTCGTCGATGAGGCGGTCGGCGTAGTCGGTGATTTTGAAGTACCACTGGACCTGGTCTTTCTTTTCGATGGGGGTGCCGCAACGCTCACAGCAGCCATCCTTGACCTGTTCGTTGGCGAGGACGGTCTTGTCCTCGGGGCACCAGTTGACAAAGCCGCGCTTGCGGTAAGCCAGGCCTTTCTCGAAGAGGCGGATGAAAATCCACTGGGTCCATTTGTAATAGTCGGGGTTGGCAGAGGAGACTTCGCGGGTCCAGTCGTAGGAGATGCCGACTTTCTGGAGGGTGGCGCGGGAGACATCGATGTTTTTATCCGTCCAGTCCTGCGGCGCCAGGCCCCTTTTGATGGCGGCGCGTTCGGCGGGCAGGCCAAAGGCATCCCAGCCAAAGGGGTGGAGCACCTCCTTGCCGAGCATCATCTGCCGGCGGGCGACGGCATCACCGATGATGTAGTTGCGGAAGTGGCCCATGTGGATGTCACCGGAGGGATAAGCAAACATGACGAGCATATAGAATTTGTTATTCTTGTCGGGGCTGTCGGATGCGTGAAAGAGGCCGTCTTTGTCCCAACGCTGCTGCCATTTGCTTTCGACCTGTTTGAAATCGTATTTGTACGAGGTTTTTTCGCGGGTAGACATGGGCGGATTCCTTCAAGTTAGCGATTGACCGCAAAATTAACTACAAAACGCATAAAACGCAAGATTTTATCCGGTCAGTGGCGGGGCGCGTTCGAGGCGAAAAGACGGCCGTAAAGGATGGTGCCGCCGGAGAGGCGGTTGGTGATTCGCGCCTTTGCCTGCTCGAACCCGTATAGCGGTCCGCCGTTTATCTTGCGGCTGATTGACAGTGTCGAATCGTAACCGTAGACCGCAAGGCGACCGCGTGTCAAGGGCGTGTCGGAAGGTTCGGGGAAAGCCATGGTGTAGCCGAGACTATAGCCGGCGTTTCGGGCAGCATCGGTCACGCGCGCGTCGCAGCGGCCAAAAGGATAACTGACAGAGGTGACCCTCTCCCCTATCGTGTCTTCCAGAATGGCCCGGGAGCGGACCAGTTCATCCGCGAGGCGGCGGGCGTCCATGCGCGTGAGGTCGCTATGCGAGTGGCCGTGCGAACCGAATTCCACGCCCAGTGACGCCAGTGTCTTTATCTCGGCCAGGTCGAGATGCCGAACGGGACGCAGGCGGTAGCTGTAATCCCAGCGGGCGGGTTGGCCGATGTGCATGGTCGGCACAAAGACAGTCGGTTTCAAGGCGTAGTGGTCTATCAGTGCGGGCAGACTCTCGGCGAGGTGGCTGTAAGCATCGTCGAAACATACGGCAACTGGCAGGGCCGGCAGGGGTTTTTCGGCTTCGAGCGGTTGAGAGAGACTGACGAAAGGGTGGCCTCGCTCTACCAGAAACTGAATTAGGCGTTCGAATCTTTGCGGGGAGAAATTCGTGGCGCCGAAGCTGAACTTCGGCATCAGCTTGTGGAAGACGAGAATGCGGGGGCGCCGGCTGTCGCTTTCGTCCGCCCGTTCCGACTCAGCCGACATGGTTCAGGGCTTTCCTGTCGGCGGGACCCAGGACGGCGATGGCCATGCGGTCGGTATCGAAAAGGCGGTTTGATAATTCCAGGATATCAGAAGACGACACGCGGTCTATTTCCTTCAAGGTTCTTTCGAGCGTCCGAAACTCACCATACATGAGTTCCTGACGGCCCAGCCGGTTCATGCGGCTCTGCGTGGCCTCCATGCCCAGGACGATGTTTCCCTTGAGCTGGTTTTTGGCTTTTTCCAGAGTACCGGGGGCAAGGCGTCGTTTCTTCATTCGCGCGAATTCGGCCAGCATGATATCGGCGGCTTCCTTGAGGCGGCGGTGATCGGTGCCCAGGTAGGCCCCGAAAAGGCCGGAGTCGCGGTAGAAATCCATAAAAGTGTAGACGGTGTAGGCCAGTCCGCGGTCCTCGCGGATTTTCTGAAAGAGCACGGAAGACATGCCGCCACCGAGATATAAGCTAAGGACGAGGGCGGCCGTCTTCCCGTCAGCGGCGTAATCAAGGCCGGGGAAACCCAGACAGAGGTGGGTCTGCTGGTTGTCATCCTCCTTGAAGATGATGTTTCTGTTCCGGTCGCGGGCGGCTGTCACCGGGGCGGGCGCCGCGCCTTCGTCAAAGCGGAATTTCCCCCGGACAAGTTTCACCAGCCGGTCGTGGGGGACAAATCCGGAGGCGGCGATGACGGTCGAGCCGGCCCGATAGTTCCGCTTGAGATAGCCGGTAACGCGATGCCGGGGCATCTGCGATATATTCCTGATGCTGCCCATGATGGGGCGGCCCAGCGGGTGCTTCCCCCAGAAAGTCCGGGCAAAGAGGTCGTGGATGTAGTCGGTGGGGGTATCCAAGGATTCCTTGATTTCCTCACAGATGACTTTCTTCTCGCGCCCGAGGTTAACCGGTGAGAGAGTCGAGTTGCAGACCATATCGGCCAGGACGTCGACGGCGATATTGAGATGCTCGTCGAGGATGCGGGCGACATAGCAGGTTTGCTCCCGCGATGTGAAAGCGTTGAGGCCGCCGCCGATCGATTCGAGGGAGGCGGCAATCTGCCGGGCGGTTCTGGTCTTGGTGCCCTTGAAGAGCATGTGCTCTATGAAATGGGACAGGCCGTTTTCTTCGGCCGACTCATTGCGGGAACCGACATCGAGCCACACGCCCAGAGATATGGAACGGACCGAGGGCATCTTTTCGGTGACGACCCTCAATCCGTTCTTTAAGACTGTTTTGTTGTAGACGGTGTTCTCGGTTTGCGAGGGACGCCGGGCCATTGTCTACCTTCTCGTTCTTTCCGATCGTTCCGATCGTTCCGGTCTTTCCGATCTCTCGCGTCCCTGCGGCTTGTTGTCAAGGAGGGCTTTCTGCGAAAGCCGCACTTTGCCTTCGTTATCGATATTG
>JAOUEU010000301.1 GCA_029858555.1 Candidatus Zixiibacteriota bacterium | reverse complement strand
GCCGTCAGTGGAGTATTCACCCAGGCTGGCCACGGCCGTCAGGAACGGCGCGCAGTCATCGTCACACCAGTTCGGATCGGCCTGGAGGGAGTGGAAGCCGTCGGCTTCGCCACCACCGGAGGTCCAATCCTGGGTGTTCATGGCAATACGGTACTTGTTGACACCGTAAATGTACGAGCCGGAGTAGTAAGAGCCGCCATCACCATCGATCTCGATACCGTTCGGAGTCCAGTCACCGCCGGTACCCAGACGGGCCGTGTTGGCCACCCACTGCATGTTGGCGCCATCGACACCAAAGTCCATCTCAACGGTATCGAGCAGGCAGCCACCAACGACCGTCACCAGCATACGGGCCACCAACGTGTCGTCGTGCAGCACCTGGTTGTTCAGGAAGTAATCAGGATCATCCGTATCCAGGTAGATATAGAACGGATGCGGGCCGCGCTCAAGGATCGTCTGGTCGATATACAGATCGATATTGGCCGAATCCAGAGGATCGATGGTCGCCGGAACAACAACACTGGCCAGGAAGTCCAGAGGACCGGCAGCAGCCGTCCGGGTGCGGTCTTTTTCACCCGCGACCAGGAACTGGTCAAAGTTGCCTTCGTCGAGCACGTTCTCCTGATAATCGCTGAACTTGCCGCCCGACAGACGGTCGGCAATACCGGAAGCCCTCTCCATCACATCCGGACGAACCGTCGTATTGACTGAACTGAAGTCGGGGAGGAGGGTTCCCTCAGCGCCAACAGTGTCAATCGAGAAGCTCCAGATATTCAGGACCGCGCAACCGGCGTTATAGAGAATGTTCTCCAGAGGCAGGTAGAAGTTCGGATCAGCGCCGAACTCGCAGGGAATCTCCGGCTGATAGGACTGGATCTCCAGACGCGGACGATCCACGCCCTTGGTCAGGTCGTAGATGTTACCGGCAATGTCGGCCGCCACGATGTGGACGTTCTCGTCGGCGTCACGGCCGATCGAGATACCCATACCGCGGTTGAAGGCCTTGGCGCCGTGGTCGATACGGCGGCGGAAAATCTCATCACCGGTGTTGGCGTTGAAGCAGCTCAGGAAGCCCGAAGACTGCCAGTCTGTATGAGAGTTGTCAAAGGCAAAGATGAGATCAGGCGCGCCCGTCTCGCACGTCACGGCCGCCTGGGCAACATAGCCGCCCTGCGGTATCGTAGGCGTTCCGGAAAGCCAGGAAATGTCACCCTGCGGACGACGGAAAGCCAGCATGTTCCAATTCAGACTGGCATAGACCCAGCGCGAAGAAGCCGCCACGTATACACGCTTGGCGTCAATCATCGGGCTGTTCCAGTAGGTACGCTCCGAACCGGCAGAGGTGAGAATCTCGCCGGTCTCGGCGTCGATCTGGTAGAAAATACCGTCGGCCGGGTGGTCACCGCCGAGAGCGTCGGAGTTGGCCCACAACACGTTCAGATCGGCGTCGTAGGCGGCCGCCCCGTGGAAGCCCTCAACGTGGTTACCCAGGGTATCATGGATGGTGTTATAGTACTCGTCGGCCAGAAGGTCGCCGTTGACTGTCACAACCGTCCAGATGATGTCACCGGTGGCGGCATCAATCTTGTACAGGTCGCCAAGATTGGACGCACCGTCAACATCGATGGTCGCGTAGTACAGGTTCTCGCCGTCGGTCGTCGCCGTGGCCTCGATGTTCAAACCGAGCACCACCGGGTAGTTGCCGGCCGTGACCCAGCCCGTGAACGGCGTACCGTCAAGGGCGTTGGTCGCATAAACACGGCCGGATATCGTCGACCAGAAAAGAACATCGGTACCACCGACATTCAAAACAATCAAACCACCATAAGTGGTGTTGTAATTGCCAAACTCCGAGGTCCACATGCGGGTCGTATTGTCATACGGCGCGACGAACTCAAAGGCGCTCACGTTACGGGTGGAACCACCGGCAACGAAAAGCACGTCCTTGGTGCCGCCGACACCGTCATCGATAGTGGCGATAGTAGGTGTGCAGCGGCTGGCCGCACCAATACCGTTCGCCGTACCGCTGAGGGTACCCAGCAGAGAACCGTCGGTAAGATCAAGCGTGCGGTACTGGTCACCGTAAGAACAAACCACCTTGCCGTCATAAATGATCGGGGCACAGAAGGCGATGTTCTTGCCGGGGGCGTTGTTGTGCCAGTTCAAAGTCAGGTCGCAATAGGCATCACCAACACCGACACCGGCGTGACCGGTACGCGCCTGGTCATGGCCGAAAGTCGGCCAGTCGTCCTCGACCCAGCAGGCCATCTCCTCGAGCGGAATCGAGCAGAAGTCGCAGCCGATGACCAGGTTGCGGTCTTCACCGACCAGGTCACCCAGATCGGTCCAGAGGCCGGTGCTGCCGCGCATGTAGACCATGCCGCCGTTGATCTCGGGATTGACCGAGCTGGCCGGGAAGTAGACCCAGGTATTGACCAGGTCTGTGGATGCATTCGATACGCCGGCATACCAGTCGCCCACGATCTGATAGCCGCCAGGGATTACCACTTCGTTCCACCCGGGATAGTAATTGATATCGCCTCCGTCAAGGGTGTCAACCCAGGCGATGGTCGCGTTGGCCGTGCCCAGTTGAATGCTGGAATAGACGGCCACCTCGATCGGCGGCAGGCCGTTGGAACCGTAAGGATCGCCCCACGGCGTGTCATCCCAGAGTTGGAAGCGAATCGTCTGCACCCGGTTAACCTCGGTGCCGACAAACTTCTGAGCCGCCTTCTGGTAAAGCTCACCAAAATAGTAAACATTGGTGATGAGGTTGTCCAGGTCGGCGAAGTCAACCATGTTGATGCTCTTGCACTCACTGAACTCATCAACACAGAGGTACGGCCGGATATAGTAGGCCATGTCGTAGCCTGCCTCAGACCACCAAGGCTCCGAGGAATACATACGGGCCCAGCTGTCACCCGGAGGGGTGAAGAGCACGGAACCGCCGGTACCGTCGGTGCAGTATGGGCCGGGGCAGTCGCCCGGCCACTCGTAGCTGAACGGGGCAAACATGATGCCCTTGGTGTAATCCTGGTCCGGGAACTTAATCGTGATATGATACATTCCGGACAGAAGCAGGTTGTGAGAGCGGAAGTCGATGTAGATGTAGTTCCAGTTGGACGGATCCGCCACCAGGTCACCACCGGTCTGTGGGAAGTACTCCGCACGGGTTCCGGTGAAGGTCTCGGTAGCGATGGCACCGTAAGCCTCGTCGATCTCGCCGGTACCGTCGTCCTTCCAGATCTCGACGACCATGTCACGGGTTCCCGCGGCCGGCCAGTACTCAGTCTGATCATTATCAGAGTAGTCAAGGTGATTGACTCTGACAATCGCCAGGGTGTCGGCTACCAGACTGAATATCTGACCAACACCGTACCAGATGGAGCCGTCGCCCCAGGCCGGATCGGGTATACCCCATCCCCAGACATAACCGGGAGCCGGCAGAGGGACGATGGAGTAGCAGGCAGTGTGCCAGTAGCAGTAATCGACATAGAAATCGAAGTTGCGATCACCGCAGGTAAAGCCGGCACCGGCTACATACCAGTCCCAGGTGTCCGTTCCGCTATCATACAGATAACGGGAGGCTCTGCCGGTCGGCACCGACGTGCCCGGAATCAGGGCTGACGGGTGGATACAGTTGGGACCGCCGTCGTCCGAGCCCATGATCAGCTCGCTGGTTTCGTCACCACCGGTAGCCGACAGACTGATGTGGAAAACTCCTTCCGGAA
>JAOUEU010000052.1 GCA_029858555.1 Candidatus Zixiibacteriota bacterium | reverse complement strand
CGTACTCGCCCACTTCGTGAACGGTGACGATGTTGGGGTGTTCAAGGACTGCCGCCGCCCGCGCTTCGCGCTTGAATCTCACTTTGAAGGCGGGATCCGACGCTCTGAAAGCATGTATGAACTTGAGGGCCACACGTCGCTTCAGGGCGGTGTCCTCGGCCAGATATACCTCACCCATGCCGCCCGCCCCGATGCTTTTGATGATCCTGTAATGCGATATTTCCGCCCCGACCCCAAATGCCACTCCGGATTGGGTTCGTTCGTCTTCAAAACGATCCATCACCATAGGAGAGACTCCTCCCGAGTTGTTTCGATGAAGCTCAGCAAGGGGTACTTAGATCAATATATATCGCGAAATTTGTCCTCGCAAGACCTTATTACCCCTGATTTATCATGCACAGTGACAACAGCTTGCACGATCCTCGTGACGACCAACGCCGGTGACACTCGCCTGCTGCTCTCGCAACGGCACAAACGAAGCTTTGCTTTTCAACCGGATGTAGTTATAATTGGCGACGAGGCTGGAAGCCCTTGCCGGCATACCAGGCCAAACATGATCCCGTGAGGGCATTAAATGGAATTACAGGCCACAGTCAAAAAATTCCCTAGGACCATCGGGGCGCTTGACGATATCTTCGAGTTTCTCGAGCAGTACTGCGCCACCCACAACCTGGGGTCAGCAACGGCGGGGACGGTCTGCCTGGCGGTCGAGGAGATCTTTACCAACATGGTCAAATATAATGAGGCGACCGCCCCAAACATAGAGATAGGCGTGTCCCTCTATGAAGACAGGCTCGAGGTCCGCCTTGTCGACGCCGGTGTCAGCGAATTCGATATTACCCATGTCCCGGAAGTCGACACCAGTCAGCCGCTGAAAAACCGGCGGCCCGGCGGACTTGGTCTTCATCTGGTGAAGAAAATTATGGATCGAGTAGAATACGAATATACCGATGGCACCAGCAAAATAACCATGATTAAGTATCTGGGGAACTGACTATGTTTGAGGCCCGTCTCGAAGAAAATAACACCTTGTTTCTATCCGGGCGACTTGACGCATCCCAAACCAACAAGGCGGCAAGCGCCCTCAGCGCCATTCAGGAGTCCGGCGTTATTGACTTTTCGGAGCTTGAGTACATTTCCAGTGCCGGCATCGGAGTACTCCTGGCGGCGCAGCGAAGGCTTCAGGATCATGGAGCAAAGCTGAAGCTGACCAACATGAGTGCCCATATCCGTGACATCTTCCGATATGCCGGACTTGACCGGGTATTTGAAATCGAATGATCACGGGGCGCTTTAGGACCATGTCTCCAAATGGCTTGACATCATAATCAGGATGGTTTATGATAACTTGAAAGGCCGTACCGGCCGCCGATTGCTCCTTGCATCATTGATAAGACAGGCATTTGGCTTCGAATTTAAGGAGCCTGTATGGGCGGGGGCGGGCTTCAAACGGGAAAACCGCTTTGAATGGCCGCGACAGATTTTCTGTCGATTTCCATGACGCCCCTCGAACGAGCTTTAACCGCAACCACTTGACTCGACGTAAGTAAACGGCAAAAAATCCACCAACCTTTTAATGGCTAAGTTGTATTTATGAGCGAATATGGTGATCAGGAGTTGGTGAAGGATTGTCTGAACGGCAACACTGAGGCCTTCGGAGAATTGATTGATCGATACCAGAAACCGATATTTAATGTCGCTCTGAGATTCGTCAACGATTACGACGAGGCCCAGGATATCACCCAAACCACTTTCGTGAGGGCTTTTGAGCGCCTCGCCGGCTTTAGGTCGGAATTGAAGTTCTTCAGCTGGCTCTACCGAATAGCTGTAAACGAGGCCCTCAACACCGTCAAAAGGCTGAGAACCAAAGAGGAACTGACCGAAATTGCCGGCGGCACGCCGACACCTGAAGAGAGCTTATGCCGCAGTGAGTTGGAAACGAATATCGAGGAGGCGCTGATGGAGCTGCAGATTGACTACCGAATGGCCATCGTTATGCGACATTTCGCCGATCTTTCCTATCGGGAAATGAGCTTCGTTCTGGACATCCCGGTAAAAACCGTGAAATCACGGCTCTTCAGCGCTCGACGCCTGTTGTGTGATATATTAATGCAGAGAGGCATTCTGGCTTATGAATGATTCTGAATATGAGTTGATCCAGCGTAGCATCGACGGCGATCTCACGCCGGAAGAAAAACTGCTCCTGGACGAATGTTTGCGCAAAGATCCCGAGGCCGCCCGGTTGGCCAATCGACTGCGCGGCCTGACCAGGTCGCTGGCGGACGTTCAACGCGTCGAGGTTCCTGGTGAACTCAAATCAGCCATCCTCAGCCGGATCGCAGCTCGTCGTCGGACGACCGCTGTCGAACCGGTCAGCCTGTGGGACTCCCTGCGAAATCTTAAGAGATTTTTTGCGCCCGATTATGGTTGGGCATTTGCCCTGGGCGCGGTCAGCGCCGCTATAGCCCTTACTCTGGCGCTGGACTGGTCCCCGAACACCCTGCCGAGTGACAGTTCACAACTCCGAGGGACGATCGGCTTGAGCGATTCCTTCACGGCTTCCGTGGAGGTGAGTCGGAAGACGATCAGTCTGCCCCAGGTAAGCGCTTCCCTGGCTGTCGCCGCCGAACCGGGTGCGGTTCTCGTGCAATTTCAGTGTGACTCCCCTGACCCGGTGAGAATGGAATTCATATTCGATGCCGGCGATCTCGCTTTTGCATCGTATGATAATTCCGGTTTCGGACAGAGCGCTCTGGCCTGCGAGGATAACCGGCTCCAGCTTACCAGCACGGGAGCCAACAAGTATACGGTTCGGTTCGATGACAATACCGACCAGCCGTCGGACATCATCCTTAAGATCTATTCACCCGAGCTTATCCATCAGGAGACATTTCCGACTCAGCGGAAAACAGACGACTGAGAATAGGTGGTCAACGCAACATTACCAACAAAACCAGTAATGTATTGTATTTCAAATAACTGCATTGTCGAGAAAACTGTAACTAACAAGTATGAGGCTAAAGTCTCGGGAGGTCTCTATGAGTAACGAGTCAAAAGGTATGTTCAGCAGCACCGGAGCCAAGACCCTGCTGGGAGTGTTGATCGTCGCCGTGGTTGTGATCGCATTTGTTTCGTTCGACGCTCGTCAGCCGAATGAAGAAGATGCTTCCGGCACTGTCGGCGCCGCCAAGAAATACCAGGCTGAGCAGATAACCGACAAGGACGTGATTCTGCAAGATGAAGACGTGCAGGCGCTCCTGCAGGATGATGAGATCCTGGCGCTGCTGGCTGACGAAGACTTTCAGGCTCTGGCTGGCGACGCCGAGATGCTGAATCTGATCGCATCCGCCGAATTCGCTCGCCTGGCCAACACCGAGTGGTTCGCTAAGATGGCCAATACCCCGGAAATGGCCAAACTGGCCAATATGGAATGGTTCGCCAGGATGGCCAATACGCCGGAGATGGCCAGGCTGGCCAACATGGAATGGTTCGCCAGGATGGCCAATACGCCGGAGATGGCCAGGCTGGCTAACACCGAATGGTTCGCCAAAATGGCCAACACCCCCGAGATGGCAAAGCTGGCAAATACCGAATGGTTCGCCAAAATGGCCAATACTCCGGAAATGGCTAAGCTGGCCAACACCGAATGGTTCGCCAAGATGGCCAACACCCCCGAGATGGCAAGGCTGGCAAATATGCCGCTATTTGGCAAGCTTCTTTCGGAACCGCAATTTGTCCAGGCTCTTGAAGCCAAAACCCTGGCCAAGAGTTTCCGCGAGACAAAGTTCGCCGAGCTTGTAAATACCCCGGAAATGGCCAAACTGGCTAACACCGAATGGTTCGCCAAGCTGGCCAACATGCCGGAAATGGCTAAGCTGGCCAATACCGAATGGTTCGCCAAGTTTGCCAACATGCCCGAGATGGCTAAACTGGCCAATACCGAATGGTTCGCCAAGTTTGCTAACATGCCGGAAATGGCTAAGCTGGCCAATACGGAGTGGTTCGCCAAGTTTGCCAACATGCCCGAGATGGCTAAACTGGCCAACACCGAGTGGTTCGCCAAGATGGCTAACATGCCCGAGATGGCTAAGCTGGCCAACACGGAGTGGTTCGCCAGGATGGCTAACATGCCCGAGATGGCCAGGCTCGCCAACATAGGGAAGTTTGCCAGTCTGGCCAATACGCCGCAACTGGCAAGGTTGGCCAACACGCCGGCTCTGGCAAAAATGACCGGGCATCCCGGTTTCGCCAAGCTGTCTCGCATTCCCGAATCGGAATTCAAGGCCGTGATACAAGAGGCGACTTTCGCAAAATAACCCAAGGTGAAAAAGAGATCCCTTGGGATGCACCGTCACAAGTGGGGCGGGGGGAGACGTGGTGGCCGAAGGCCTCCGTCTCCCCCCTGTTAAATATCCCTCTTCCTTGCTCTCATGTTGATAAGTCTTAAGAAAATCCTTCTCAGTGTAACGCTGCTGCTTCTGACAAGCTGTGCTTCCGTCCAGGCCCAGCTCCGCATCATTGAGACCGACCGGCTGCGACTAATCTATTTCGAGACGGCCCAGTCTTTTCTGGCGCCCTATGCCGCGCGCTGCTTCCACAACGCCATGGACTACCATCAGCGCCTCTGGGATTACTCCATGTCGGAAAAAGCCACTATATTCCTCTACGATTTCTCGGACTATGGCAACGCCGGCGCCAAGAACGTGCCGAAAGTCCTTATTCCCGTCGGCATCGCACCCTTCAACTACAGCTATGAGACCATGCCGGCCAACGAAAGAATCAACACCATCATGAACCATGAGCTGGTGCATGTCGTGGCGACAGACAGGACCGCCGCCTCGGACCGCTTTTTCCGCACCATATTACTCGGCAAAACCGTCGAGACGTCCGACAACCCTCTTTCGGTTCTCTACAGCTACCTGACGGCCCCACGTCGTTCGGCTCCGTCATGGTATCACGAAGGTATCGCCGTGTTTCTGGAAACCTGGATGGCCGGTGGTTATGGTCGGGCCCTGGGGGCTTACGACGAAATGGTCTTCCGCACCAAGGTTCGCGACAGCGCCCATATATATGACCGTCTTGGCCTGGAGTCGGAAGGAACCAAGATCGATTTCATGGTGGGCGTAAACTCCTATCTCTACGGCGCCCGGTTCGCCGACTACCTCGCGCTGCATTACGGTCCCCGCAGTCTCATCGACTGGGTCCGACGCAGCGATGGCTCCAAAGCATACTTTGCATCGCAATTCAAACAAGTTTTCGGATTGCCGCTGGACCGGGCCTGGGACGACTGGATAGAATTCGAGCACTCTTTCCAGCGGACGAACCTTGATTCCATCCGCCAGTACCCGGTTACGCCGTATCGCGACATCTCCCGCCGGGCGCTCGGATCGGTGTCGAGATCCTTCTACGACTCCGGGCGGCATAAGATTTACTGCGCCGTCAATTATCCCGGCCAGGTGGCTCATCTTGCCGCTATCGACTACGATACCGGTGAAATTTACAAAATCAAGGAGATCAAAGGGCCGGCTCTATATTATGTCACCTCCCTGGCCTGGGATGCCGCTGGTGGCACCCTTTTCTACACTACGGATAACAATGCCTGGCGGGACATCGTGGCGGTCGATGTCGAGACAGATCAGAGCAGGACATTGCTCAAAGATGCCCGTGTCGGGGATCTGGCCTTTAATCCGGCTGATAGCTCCTTGTGGGGAGTGCGCCATTCGAACGGAATCTCCACCCTGGTGAGAATTCCCCCCCCTTACAAAGAGTGGAACAAAATCTATATCTGGCCCTACGGCCGCGATCTCTATGATATCGATCTCTCCCCCGACGGCCGCCTTTTGGTCGGGTCGTTGGCCGAAGTCAGCGGACGACAGACTCTGGTCATGATGGAAACCGACCGCCTTCTGGACGGGGACAGCACTTTCACGACTCTGCATGACTTCGGCAACAGCATCCCCGCCAATTTCGTCTTCTCTCAGGACGGGCAGTACCTTTTCGGCTCCTCATACTACACGGGGGTATCCAATATCTTCCGCTACGATCTCAACGCCGATTCCATGGACGCCGTAAGCAATTGCGAAACGGGGTTTTTTCGGCCCATGCCCGTCTCCGCGGATTCGGTGATTGTCTTCCGATACACGGGCGACGGTTTCCTGCCGGCGGTCATCGAGGCGCGACCGCTTGAAAATGTCAGCCCGATCGTCTACCTCGGGCAGCGCGTGGTCGACGAGCATCCCGAACTCAAAGAGTGGATGCTCGGATCACCGGCGGACGTGCCTCTTGATTCGCTGATCGTCGATACCGGACACTACCACGGTCTTTCCGGCATCGACCTGACATCGGCCTACCCGGTCGTCGAAGGATACAAGCACTACACCGCCGTCGGCTATCGTCTGAACTTCTCGGACCCTGTCGAGATGCACCACTCCGACCTGACGGTCAGCTACACCCCGGCCTCGCAGGTGCCGTCCGACGAACGCTGGCATGTTCGCTGGAACTACGACCACTTCGGCTGGAGCCTCGACTTCAAGTATAACGGCGCCGATTTCTATGACCTTTTCGGCCCTACCAAGACTAGCCGCAAGGGTTACGTCCTGGGAGGACGCCGCACCCAGACGCTGGTATTTGACGGTCCGCGCGAGGCCGAGTACAGCGCGGGCGTGACATGGTACACCGGGCTGGAAAAACTACCCGACTATCAGAACATAGCCACTTTTTACGACGAGTTTTTTACTTTTGACGCCTCTCTCAGCTTCAAGAATCTGCGGGCCTCTTATGGCGCCATAGACTACGAAAAGGGGCACGACTGGGAATTGATGACCAGTGGCACGCTCGTCAATGGCAAACTCCATCCCCGCGTGCACGGTGGCTTCAGCCTCGGGCTGCCTTTGCCGCTGCACCATACTTCCGTCTGGTTTCGGGGCTCCACCGGATACGCTTACGGCGACCGCGCCGACCCCTTTGCCAACTTCTACTTCGGCGGCTTCGGCAACAACTGGGTCGACCGGCTGGCGGTACAAAGATACCGCAGCCCGGCCAGTTTCCCGGGCACAGATCTGAACGCTATCGCCGGGAAAAACTTCGGGAAATTCATGACCGAAATATCTCTGCCGCCGGTGCGTTTCCGCCGCTTCGGCATACCATCCTTCTACATGACCTACGCCCGCACGGCCCTGTTCGCCACTGGTATCGTCACCAACTACGACCGTGACGACCTGCGCCGTGTGCTGGCCAATGCCGGCGCTCAGATTGACTTCCGCTTTGAGTTTCTCTCTCATTTGCGCCTGACGTTGTCAGTGGGTTACGCGACGGCTTTCGAAGAAAACCGTAAGACTTCCGATGAGTTTATGGTATCTTTGAAGCTGTTGTGAGTACCGTCGTGCAAATAGCGCTGGGGCTTTTGCCGGTCCTGGCATTTCTGGGCGCCCTGATATCCCTTGACACCTTCAAACTGGTCCGACTGCGCTCTATAATCGTGGCCATTCTGACCGGCGCCGTGGTGGCCGCCGTCTGTTCTCAGCTCAACCCCCTGCTTCGGGACTGGTGGCAGCTGGACAGCAGCCTTTACTCTCGCTACCCCGCCCCTGTTATCGAAGAAGGTTTGAAAGCCTTATTCGTGATCTTCATTATCCGAGCCGGCAGAGTCGGCTTCCTCGTCGACAGCGCCATTTACGGGTTCGCGGTCGGCGCCGGGTTCGCTCTCGTGGAAAACCTGTACTATCTGCACACGCTGGCAACGGTCGACCTGCTTCTCTGGGTCGTGCGTGGTTTTGGCACCGCTATCATGCATGGCGGTACAACGGCGATAATGGCCATCATATCAAAACAGCTCTCGGATCGCCACCAGTCGCAGGCTGGTATCGTCTACGCTCCGGGGCTGCTGGCCGCCGCCGCTATCCATTCTCTTTTTAACCACTTTGTGCTCCCTCCCCTGTTTAATACTCTGGCGCTTCTCCTGGTTTTTCCGGTTTTGATTTTCATCGTTTATGAACGCTCCGAGCACGCCACCCGCAAGTGGCTGGGAATCGGGCTCGATACCGAGACTGACCTGCTCAAACTGATCACATCCGGCGGCATCTCCGGCACCGCTGTCGGCCGCTTCCTCTCCTCCCTGAGAACCACTTTCCCCGGCCAGGTAGTGGCCGACATGCTCTGTTACCTGCGCATATACCTCGAACTGGCCATCAGGGCCAAAGGCTTGCTCTTGATGCGCGAGGCCGGGTTCGCCACCGTCTCTGACGCCGAGACCAAAGAAAAGTTGAGCGAATTGAAGTATCTGGAGCGGACTATCGGCAAAGCCGGCCGATTGGCGCTGCATCCGATACTTCGGACAAGCAGCCGCGACCTCTGGCAGGTCTACTTTCTGGACCAGGTCTGACACTTGCCGGCCCTAATGCCAACGATTTCCCTTGCTTTATAACTGAAATCTTGAGTAAGGAAAACTGTGGAGAGTATAGCAAATAATAGCGGTGCAGGGACTTGAACCCCGGACACGCGGATTATGATTCCGCTGCTCTAACCAACTGAGCTACACCGCCATTACCTTCACGATAGCAGCGCAATTTATCATTTCTATCGTCAGAGTCAAGCAATTAGTGTAGTCTTAAGACCCCGTTAGCGCCTGACATCCCGGACAGCCGGCCTTTTTCCCGTCGTGAGTTGTAACACTCCCCCAACCTGCACTGTTCCGGGTTCAGCGGGCGGCGCGGCTCCTCTCCGCCTCTCATGTAATGCACATCCAGAGGAGATGCGATAAGACAGTCTGTGGATGCCCGAACACCCGGATCGGTTTGCGGCCCTTTTCAGTGAAGGCGCCGTACCGAATGCGCCCAAGCTGGTGCCCGACTGGCACAAGAATCTGTGCCAAAATAAAAGGAGTTCCCTTTATTTGGAAGGAACTCCTTAATCCCCACCTCTTAATATACCCTACACCGCCATACTATATATTAAGAGTAACTAACTTCGACATCTATGCAAACAACTATCGTGCCAACATCCATTGCGCGAGCTTTGAGGTCCGTTAACTATATGAATAGGAACTAGATGTCCATTGCGGTCCACTAGTGATAATCTGCCGCGATTCCAGTAACGGCGCAGACACTGCGCTGATACTTACAGCGTCGAATCACCAGGCATTTGCGATGATGTTACAGAACAATAACTTATCTAGCCGCAGACAATGCGGGGGCTGATCTGCGGATTCAGCGCCGACTGACGGGAAATCTGAAAATTGCGCCTCTATCTCTTTTTGGCCAGATGAACCGACATCCCGTGAAGGTCGTGGGCGGCCTCCATCAGGGCCTCTGAAATCACCGGGTGGCCGAAAATCATCGAGCCAAGTTGCGAGACCGTCAAACCCCGATTGATGGCCAGTGCCGCCGTGTGCACGATTTCCGCAGCATGGATTCCCACTACATGGACACCCAGCAGTTTGTCGCTCTTCTTGTCGCCGAGTACCATTACCTCCCCGGCTATCTCGTTTTCGGCATGAGCCTTGCCCAGGGCGCGCAACGGAAATCGGCCAACCGCGACATCATACTTCTCGGCCGCCTGGCTGTACTGCAATCCAACGGAACCTACCTCGGGATGCGTGAAAATGACCGACGGCACGCCCATATAATTCTTTTTCGCTTCGCCGCCCAGGGCATTATCCACCGCTACCGTCCCGTCATGGACAGCCGTATAAGCCAGCAAAGACTCGCCGGCAACGTCACCGATGGCGAAGATATTGCTGACACTGGTGCGCGTATCAGGGCCTACCTTGATCGAACCGTTCTTGTCCAGCTTGATACCGATGTCATCCAGCCCGATCTCTTCAGTATTGAAACGCCGGCCCACCGAGACCAGCACCTGGTTGGCATCGACCGTCTTGCCGTTCGACAACCGGCCGGTGATCCCCTCGGGCCCCGGCACTACTTCTTCGACCTTACAATCAGTATGGACAGGCGCTTTCAGTTTCTTGAGTTCCCTCTCCATCAGCTTTGAGGTATTCTCATCCTCCATCGGCAACGCCCGCTTCAGCATTTCCACCATGGTGACCTTCACATCGAGCATGGAGAGCATGCAGGCCCACTCGCATCCGATAACGCCGGCGCCGATTATGAGCATCGACTGCGGCAGACCGTCCAGCTCAAGCAGGTGGTCAGAGGACAAAATCCGCATGCCATCGATGGGAAAGGCCGGAATACTGACTGCTCGCGAGCCGGTGGCGATGATGATGCTGTCAGCCTTGAGCCGAGTTGCCTTGTCATCATCGTGAAAGACGGTAACCTCGTTTTTCCCGGTGACGCGTCCGAAGCCCGGGTAGTGTTCCACGCCGTGCGATTTGAACAACTGGCCGATGCCGCCCACCAGAGTTCCTACGATTCTGTCCTTGCGAGCGCGCATGGCCGACCAGTCATAAACCGGCGGAGTAGCCAGCTTGATACCGAAAGAATCCGCCTCCTTCATTTTCCGGTACTGGACGGCCGAGGCGATCAGAGCCTTCGAAGGTATGCAGCCGCGGTTGAGACAGACTCCACCCAGCTTGTCGACTTCGATTACCGCCACTTTGGCTCCCTTGAGGGCCGCTCTGATGGCGGCCGTGTAACCGCCGGGGCCGCCGCCTATGATGACTATGTTATACTCTTTTATGATTACCGCTCCTTGTTTAGACACTTTTTGGATAACGGACCCAATAAATGGGATGTTGGCACCTTTGGCAAGCCGGGAAGGAATAAAAAAGACCGGCCCTTACGCGTAAAGACCGGCCGAAATGTCCTGCGTCGACTCGCCCTAAGAGCCGTGGGCGCTGAAGGTTACTACAACTACGGCACTGTCAACGACAAAGCCGGAAGCTGTACCGCCGCTGCTTACTCCGTAGAAATGAAACTTCCCGTTAAACGCCGCCTTCTTGAGCTTATCCACATTCTCAATGAACTTGAATGAGTTCCCATAAGTGATATGCGTCTTCGTACCGGGACCGGCGGGCAGAATCAAGTTGTCCAGAACCTTGTCGGCGTTGGCGTCAACATCGGCGAACGTGGTATACTCGGGAGCCCCCGGGCCATCCACGTAGGCGTTGAACGTCACGTCGAAAGCTTCATTGTTGGTAAACCACAACTCAAAGCCAACCAGTTCGATGTCGTCTATCTCATCCTTGTGGTTATTCCAATCAGCCTCGCTGGTGACGTCCACCAATTCGTGGTAGAAACCTGTTTCCGTCGTGAATGTGAATTTCTTGATTATCACAAAAGTGCCCGAGACTATGTAACATCCGGTTATCACCAGGGCCACGATGACAGCACCGAATACGCCATACCAGAGTGTAGTTCGTTTCATGCCATCACCTCCTAATTCCCACCGAAGTAGTAGTTGAGGCCGCCTGTGATAAAGACAGATTTCTTGGAACTGCTGCCTTCGGCCGAAATCATGTTAAATTTCCCCCGAATGTCCACTGCCATGCGCGGACCGATACCGATCGCGGAGCCCAGCCCGAAGGCCCAGCCGAAGCGGGTGTCACCCTTCTCGAAATCACCGACCTGATCACGGCTGGCCTTGTAGAAGCCCATACCCAGCAGGGCGAATGGCCGAAGGCCGGGACCTCCCATCGGGGCCCCCACCGTCGCGTCGACACCGAACGAGGTTATCTTGGACCCTTCCAGATCGCTGGTCACGCCCTCCAAATCCAACTCAGGGTCGCCGTACCTGCTGAACGCCAGGTTAGGCTCGAGAACGACCACGGGTAGCGCTTTTACAATACCCCGGAAGCCGAACGTCGAGCCCGACTTCTGATCCTGCTGGGCTACCGGCACGTTGAGACCGGCCGACACACCCAGGCCAAAGGACAGCCCCTGGGCCAGGACCAGCGAAGGTATCAGCAGTAAAAGTACGCTGCAGAACAGTAGCCTATACATTTGCCCTCCGACTTAAGAGATTCTGATGGTTTACTCTTAGGTGTTAATTAAGACTAAAATAAGCCTTTTTTTTTGCGAGTCAAGCCGTATCAAAAAAAAACTGCCCAATAGAGGTCCTCTGCCCAAAAAATGTCTTGACATACTTTGAAATTCTCCGATATTAATGTACGTTTTTACTAAACAAAATTATCCTGTTTATTAAACAGGATTAAACGCGAAGAGACAGTTATGGATTTGAAAATCGGTCGGAAAATCAAGGCCCTGAGGCTGGCTTCGGACCTCACTCAGGAAGAGCTGGCCAACCGGGCCCAACTGACCAAGGGATTTATCTCGCAACTGGAGAACGAGCAGTCCTCCATTCAGATCGATTCCCTGGCCGATATCCTGGAGGCACTCGGCGTCAGTTTGACCGAGTTCTTCAGCGATTCGAATGAGATCCGGGTGGTTTTCAAGCCGGCCGAAAGAGTTCCGGTCGACGGAACCGGAGCTTCCGGCTTTGAGTTGCTCATTCCCGGCTCCACCAATAATCTCATGGATCCGGCCCTGATCCGGCTCCAGCCCGGGGAGAAACTCGAACGGTGGGACCCGCATCCCGGAGAACGGTTCGGCTATGTTCTCAGGGGTACCGCGACTTTGACGCTGGACCGAAAAGCTTACCGGGTACCCGCCCGACATTGTTTCTATTTCAAGGCCGACAGGCCGCATCAGATAATGAACAAAAACAACGGCGTGGTGTCTTTGCTGTGGGTTACCTCGCCGCCGCAGATGTAACCGTTAATACGAAATCGGAAAAAGGAGAAGCGGAAAATGAAGATACTTGGACGTCATTTATTGGTGGAATACTCGGACTGCGACCGGGCCACGCTGAATAACTCGCAGTTGTTAGAGCAGTACATTAATGAGGCAGTCCGAGAATCGGGCGCGACTATCGTGCGTTCCGTCTTTCACCGGTATAACCCACAGGGAGTATCGGGAGTGGTAGTTATTGCAGAGTCTCATTTCTCGGTCCATACCTGGCCCGAATATGGGTACGCCGCGGTGGATTTCTTCACCTGCGGCGGCTCGGTCGATCCCCATAAGGCCCACAAGTACCTGCAAAAGAAGCTGGGCACCAAAAACGCCCAGGTCATGGAAGTGAAACGCGGCATTCCCTCGGCGACCGACGAAATCATAAGTCACAAGACGACTGTCCGACCCGCGGTGCCAGTTGAATCCACCCGTTTGCTGATGAGGGAGTAATGACGCGTTCTACCAGTTTTGCAGCGATGGAGCAGGCCGCTCTGTCGAAAGGCACAGATACTTCCCGGCTTCGGGAACTCTTCACGAGAGAAACCCTCGAAACACCGCTTCTGGTGTTATCCCGGTCCGATATCGGTCTCAACTATGATGCTCTGAAAAAGGCTCTGCCCCGGGTAAGCATTCACTATGCCGTGAAACCCAACAACCATCAGGTCTTTATCGACGAGGTCTACAGGCGGGGTGGCAATTTCGACGTCTGCTCAGCCGGAGAGATCAAGCAGGTGATGCAAACAGGCATCAACCCGGCCACGCTGGTGCACTCGCATCCCGTGAAGTCGATCGCCGAATTCGATTTTGCCGTCGGCCAGGGAGTCGAGACATTCGTGGTCGACAACCCCGAAGAGATAAAAAAGTTCGCTCGGTACAAGGACAAAAGACTCAAGGTCCTGGTTCGCTTTCGCATCAGCACCAATTCCCGCGCCGTCGTCAACCTCCAGTACAAGTTCGGCTGCTCTGTCGACGAGGTGCTACCCTTGGCGCGCCTGATTAGGCAGACCGGGCATGATTTCTATGGCCTTTGCTTCCATATCGGATCCCAGTGCGTTTTCGGCGACAATTATGTCAAGGCCATCAAGGCGGCCCACGACCTGATTCATGACCTCGACCTCGACGGGTTTGACACGCGGCTCCTCGATATCGGGGGCGGGTTCCCCGTGGAGTACGTAGTACCTATTCCCTCCATCGACAGTTTCTGCGCGCCCATACGCACGGCCCTCGACAAGCACATCCGGCCCGGTATCAGGATTATCAGTGAGCCGGGGCGGTTTATCGCCGCCAGCCCGGTGACGCTCGTGTGCTCTGTTATCGGCCGCTCGGTTCGCGACGGGAAAATATGGTACTATCTCGATGACGGACTCTATTCGACCTTTTCCGGAATCCTCTATGACCACTGCCAGTATCCCGTCATCAACAACCGGGACGGCGAGGAGCACCTGTCGGTACTGGCCGGACCGACCTGCGACTCTTTCGATGTCATGTATGACGGCCTTATGATTCCGGTCCATGAAGTGGGTGACAGAATCATATTTCCTCTCACCGGCGCCTACTGTGCGGTGTCCGGTTCGAACTTTAACGCCTTGAAGAGACCCAACTACGAAATCGTGGCTTAAAGCCTGGAGAGTAGCTGATGGATGACATGAATGATATCCAGGAAAAGTACATTACTGAAGAGGGCATGGACGATTTATGGAATGTCTGGTACAGTGAACTTCACGACGGCCTATCGGGGTTGACGGTCAAGGTTGACCGCATTGTGGAATCGATCAAGTCGGATTTTCAGAGAATAGATGTCCTCGACACCAGGGGCTTCGGCAAAATGCTGGTGCTGTATGGCTCCCTGATGGTCTGCGACCGAGACAACAACTCCTACAACGAGATGATTACCCATGTGCCCCTGATGACGCACCCCCGACCGGACGATGTTCTTGTTATCGGCGGCGGCGACTGCGGGGCGCTCACGGAAATAATGAAACACCCCGAGGTAAAATCCTGCCTGATGTGCGAAATCGATCGGAAGGTGGTCGAAACCTCACAAAGGCATTTTCCCCACCTCACGGCCGGGCTCGCCGATCCCCGTGCCAGAGTCATTTACCAGGACGGCAAGAAATTCATCGAGGACACCAACGCCCGTTACGATGTCATTCTTCTGGACCTCTCCGATCCGGTCGGCCCGGCGGCGGATCTGTTTCAAAAGCCCTTCCACCGAAAAGTGTTCGACCGGCTCAAAGACGATGGCATTCTGGTCGCCCAATCCGAGTCCCCGTACTACAACCAGGATACCTTCCAGTCTCTGATAGCCAATCTCAAAACCATTTTTCCCCTTGTAAGACCATACCTGTGTTTCATGCCCATCTATCCGTCCGGTCTGTGGTCATTCGCTTTTTGCAGCAAAAAGTATGACCCTCTGAAAGATTTCGACCGGCCTCGTTACAATCAGTTGGAGCTTAGGACCAGGTATTACAGCGACGAGGCTCACCAGGGAGCATTTGCCCTGCCGAAATTTGTGGCCGATTTAGTCGGCTGATGCCGCCACGGCAGGCACTCGCCGCATTGGGTGGGGATCGCCGTCATGGCAACACAGAGACCGACTTTTATTATCCAGAACTGCCCGGCCGAATCGGCCGGCACTACCCGGGACTATCTCCGGCTGAGGCAGAGACCTTTCAGGGAGATTGTCACCTACCAAGGCGGGGCACTGCCGGACCCCGACGACATCGGGGCGGTCATCAATCTGGGTTGTCCCCACCCGGCCGCGCGCTACCACGAGCACCAGTACCTGAAGGACCTGTTTTCCTTTGTCCGACAGGTTGCCGAAAAGGATCTTCCCTACCTGGGGTTGTGTTTCGGCGGGCAGATCCTGGCGCTGGCTCTCGGCGCTGAAGTTACGGCCAATCCTGTCAAAGAAATAGGCGTGAACGACATCCGTCTGACCGAGTCGGGCTTGCGGGACCCGCTGTTTCGGGGCTTTGATAGGTCCTTTCAAGTCTTCCACTGGCACGGCGATTCCTTCGGCGTGCCGGCCACGGCCCGCCTGCTGGCATACGGCGAAGACTGCCACAATCAGGTCTTCGTCAGTGGTCGTGTCTATGCCATGATATTCCATCTCGAA
>JAOUEU010000300.1 GCA_029858555.1 Candidatus Zixiibacteriota bacterium | reverse complement strand
AAACGCTGTTGGTATAGTCGCTCGGGCGGCTCTGGATGGAGCTGTTATAATCCAGCCAGTCATACCCCTTCTGGTCCTCCGCCAGAAAGATGGCCGAGACTGAGAAATTGATGTCTCTTTTCCAGCGGTTGGTGACTACGCCTTTCTGCACCAGCTTGGCCATTGCCCCCGCAAAAAGCTCCGTGTGGATACCCAGGTCCCTGACACCCTTACGCAAAATCGCCGCCGTCACCGCCTCGGGAACCTCGCCGATGCCGTACTGCAGAGTTGACCCGGGTTCCTTGCCGGAACCGTCATGAATATACAGCGCCGCAATAATCTCGCCGATGCGCCTGGCCAGATCGTCCGGTTCGTGGACGGGACTCGACGGCAGGGGGTAGTCTGATTCGAGGAGATAGTCAATGACATCTTCCGGCAGGGTCGTGCCCAGGACAAACGGCATCCTGGCGTTTCTTTCGGCAATAACCAGCCCGCCCCTGGACCTGGCCGCGCGGACAGCCGCCAGCACGCCCTCGACGGTGGTGCCCAGGCTGTAATTGCCGGCCTTGTCCGGGCCGCTGACCGATATCAGTGCGACGTCGGGCTTGATAGTCTGCTGAAGGTACTTGGGTACCTCCGAAAGGTGCATAGGGTGGTATTTCGCCCAACCCCGGTTGACCGCCTCATTGGTCAGGTGACCGTTGAATATGACGCGGTGGGTAATCCCCCGGCAACGCTCCTCGCTGTACAGCTCCTTCAGCCTTTCACCCAGGGGGAGAATGGTGTACATCTCTATATCTTTAATGGAGTGGTCTTTGGCCAGTGGTTCCAAAAGGTCTTGCGGAGCGGCGGCGTTGCCCGAGGTGTAGATAACACTTCCGGGTTTGAGCGTCCGGGAATTTATCACTTCTTCAGCACGTCGAAGTTTCTTCATGACTGATAGATAACACCGGAAGACGGCCTTTTTCAAGCAGAAAGTGCCCGGGCTGCGGTACGACCTGGTCGCCCACGCGCCACCACCATTATTGAATCACAGGTAAGAACTCTTGCGAAGACAAAAAAAGCGGAAGGGGTGGGAATCGAACCCACCGGGGACAACATAATTGCCCCCCGCACGGCTTTGAAGGCCGGGACCGCCACCAGACGACATCCGCTTCCGGGACAAGTATACTAAGAAACTCATCCCTTTGTAAAGCCCCGGATTGGATTTCTTTCATGCCGGGATGGTCACGCCGGTACTGCCGCACACCGTCTCGGCATTTTGTGTTTGACTTCCCGGCCCGAATAAAACAGACTTCGTATGTGGCGGAAATACGGCTAAATTCACCCCTGCAGTATATCAAGGGTGTCGGCCCCAAAAAGGCGGCCACTCTCTCTCGGCATGGTCTCAACGACGTCCGCGATTTGCTGCTGTATCTGCCACGCCAGTACCTCGACCGCACCAACGTTGTTCCCATCGGACAGCTCAAGGTCGACCAGTCGGCGACCATTATCGGTGAGGTTAAAGCCCATGGGACTCTCTACGGCAAGCGCCGTCGCTACGAGGTGCTACTCGACGACGGCACCGGCGCCATTGCTCTGGTCTGGTTCCAGGGCGTGCGCTACTGGGAACGCCTGTTCAAGAAGGGCCAGAAATTCGCCGCCACCGGTACCGTGACCTCGTTCATGGGCGCCCAGATGATTCACCCCGATCTGGAGCGTCTTGAAGACGACAGCGACCGGATGATTCACGCCGGGCGCATAATTCCCGTATATCCACAGACGGCGGAACTAAATAAGGCAGGGCTGAACAGCAAGGGCATCAGGCGGCTGACAACGTTTATCTTCGAAAACCTCTCAGAGAAGTTGACCGACTACCTTCCCGGGAAAGAAAGCCAGAAGCAAGGGCTGGCGTCGCTGCACGAAGCTATAGAGCATATCCACTACCCGGAAAATCGTGAGCAGGTGGAAACCGGTCGGCGCCGGCTGGCCTTCGATGAGTTGCTCAGTTTCCAGTTTCTGGTCCAGCGCTCCAAAAGTCAGAAAGAGGAGACAAAAAAAAAGCACCGTTATGACAAGCCGGGGGAGAAGCTTACCCGGGTGAAGGAAGGCCTTGGGTTCGATTTGACCTCCGGCCAGAAAAGGGCCGTCAGGGAGATCTTCGCCGACCTGCAGCTGTCCCGGCCGATGTCGCGCATGCTGCAGGGGGACGTCGGTTGCGGCAAGACGGTGGTCGCTGTGCTGGCCGCTCTGTACGTGGCCGAGAACAACCTTCAGGCTGCTTTCATGGCCCCGACCGAGATTCTCGCCGAGCAACACTTCCGCAATTGGAAAGATCGGCTGGCCGAGGTGGGTGTTGCCTGCGGGCTTCTGACGTCCAGCCTCAAGGCCGCCGACAAGAAACGGATCGCGGCTCAGTGCGCCGACGGCGAGATTGATATACTCTTTGGAACCCACGCCCTGATATACGACTACGTCTCTTTCATGAACCTGGGTCTGGTCATAATCGACGAGCAGCACCGGTTCGGCGTCGAGCAGCGCGGCAAGCTGTACGCCAAGGGCGACAATCCCGACCTGCTGGTCATGACCGCCACGCCCATCCCGCGCACGCTGGCGCTGACTCTTTACGGCGATCTCAACATCTCAACTATCGACACCCTTCCCCCCGGCAGAAAGCCTATCCGCACCGTCTGGCGCACCGACGACATTCGCGCGAAAGTCTATGAATTCATCGTCGAGGAAATCACAAAGGGTGGGCAGGCCTACGTCATCTACCCTTTGATAGAGAAGTCGGAACAGGTCGAACTGGAAAACGTGGAGGATGCCTTCAGGGAACTGTCCGCGACCGCCTTTGCCGGATACCGGGTGGGCATGGTTCACGGCCGCGTGAAAGCCGCTGAGCGCGACGAGATTCTCAGGCGTTTTCGCGACGGCGAGCTGGATATCCTGATGGCTACCACGGTCATCGAAGTAGGCATCGACAACCCGCGCGCCACGGTCATGGTTATCGAGCACGCCGAACGCTTCGGCCTGGCGCAACTGCACCAACTCCGGGGACGTATCGGTCGCGGGGAAAAACAGGCCACGCTGGTGGCGGTGGCGCACAACCCGATCTCTGATATCGGCCGCCAGCGTCTCAATTATTTCACTTCGACCACCGACGGCTTCAAAATCTCCGAGGCCGACCTCGAACTCCGTGGGCCAGGAGAAATATTCGGCGTGCGGCAGTCGGGCTTGCCGGAACTACGGGCGGCCAACCTCTCGCGCGACCGGGACCTTATCGAAGCCTCCCACGAGTTACTGGTCCGCCTTTTCAGTCGCCAGTATGGCCTTGACACAGAATACCAAAAGTTATATAACTACCTCGACAATGCCGCCTCGGCCAGAACGCTCTATACTGGCGGGGGATGACCGGAAATTCCAGCAGCGTCAGTTAGCGAAGGGTTTGTCATATGAGCGATACATCAGAACAGCAGGACGTGCGTTTGGCGCAACTGTTGATCTCGCTGCAGGCCGGGGCCATGCAGCAGATGGGCAAAATCGCCTCACCATTGTCCGGTAAAATTGAACGTGACCTGGTTCTCGCCAAAGTGACTATCGACATGGTTGAAATGCTTGCGGAAAAAACAAAGGGGAATCTGACCGCCTATGAACAGAAATTAATCGATCACGTGCTCTACGAACTGCGGATGAATTACGTCGATGAGGTCAAGAAAGGCGAACAGGGGCCTGCCGGGGAAGAAGCCGAGCGGAAAGACGCTCAATCAAGAGAATAAAACCGAGG